>JAGOUF010000432.1 GCA_018061385.1 Chitinophagaceae bacterium
TGAAGGTTTATATGAAGATTTAAACAGAGATGGTCAAATTACTGATGCAGATCGTTACTATTTTGCAAAACCAGCTCCAGCCGTTTTGTTTGGTATTAACACACAAGTTTCTATTCAAAAATGGACTGTAGGCTTAGCTGCTCATGGTTCATTAGACAATTACTTGTACAACAATTTTAACTCAAACAATGGTGTATTAAGAGCCATTAAAAATCCAATTAATTTTATTGGTAATGCTTCTCGTAATTATTTAGAAACTGGATTTAAGAACAACCAATTCTTATCTGATTATTATATTGAGAATGCTTCATTCTTTAGATTGGATAATATTAATATTGGGTACAATGCTGGTAAAATATTGAAAGATAAAGCAACTTTACGCATTGCAGCAAGTATTCAAAATGTATTTGTAATTACTAAATACAAGGGTTTAGATCCTGAGAATTCAAGTGATACTGGCGTTGATAACAACATTTATCCTCGTCCACGTATTTTCTCTTTAGGTTTCAATTTCGATTTCTAATTTATTAAACAACTCTTTGTATGAAAAATAATATCATTAAAAAAATAACAGTCGCATGTATTGCTGCACTAACAGTAGCGTCATGTGCAAAAAAGCTGGATTTATTTCCACAAAACGATTTAACACCTGAAAAAGCCTACTCAACTGCACAAGGGTATAAAGCAGTATTGGCAAAAATTTATGGAGGCTTAGCCATTACAGGAAACTCTGGTCCTGCAGGTTCTCCAGATATTGGAGGTGGCTTAGACGAAGGTTCTCAAGTAGCGTTCATTCGTATGTTCTTCAATTGTCAAGAATTGCCTACAGATGAAGCTGTAGTTGCTTGGAACGACCAAACAATTAAAGATTTTCATGATTTAAAATGGACAAGTTCTGATCCGTTTTTAAAAGGTATTTATGCTCGTCCTATTTACAACATTACTTTAATTAATGAGTATTTAAGAGAAGCAACAGATGCTAAATTAGCTGAACGTGGCATTACAGGTACAGAAGCTGCAGACATTAAAAAATCTATTGGTGAAGCTCGTTTTTTACGTGCATTTAACTATTGGGTAATGATGGATTTATTTGGTAAATCAACCTTTATTACAGAAGCCGATGGTGTTGGTGCAACTTTACCACGAGAAATTAGCAGAGGGGATTTATTCACTTATATTGAAAGTGAATTAAAAGCCATTGATGCAGATTTAGCCCCTGTAAAAACCATTGAATATGGTCGTGTAGATCAAGGTGCAGCATGGGCTTTATTGGCTCGTATGTATTTAAATGCACAAGTTTATACAGGCACTGCAAAAAATACAGAAGCAATCACTTATGCAAAAAAAGTAATTGCAGGTGGTTATGCTTTAAGTCCAATTTATCGTACACTTTTCATGGCAGATAATGACAAGCAGAAAAACGAATTTATGTTTGCTATTACTTGCGATGGTTTAAAAACACAAGCTTACGGCAACACAAGTTTCTTTATTCATGCCCCAGCTGGAGACGATTTTCCTGCCTATGGTGTTAGTGGTGGTGGTGGATGGTATGGTTACAGAGCTACCAAATCTTTATTCGATTTGTTTCCTAAAAACGGAGGTGGCGATATAGATTCAACTGTAGATAAAAGAGGTGCAGCATTTTATACAACCAAATATCAAGCAACAGCAACACAAGCAGCAATTGCGGATATTGGTAATTTTGACCATGGATTACATGTAAAAAAATACATGAATATTCGTACCGATAATGGACCAGTTTCTGATGCCAATAAAGAATTTTCTGATATCGATTTCCCAGTATTTCGTTTATCTGAAATGTATTTAATTTATGCAGAAGCAGTTTTACGTGGTGGAACTGGCGGCGACAATACAACAGCGTTAACTCAATTAAATTTAATTAGAACAAGAGCAGGTGCAGCAGCATTTAATGCTGGCGATTTAAACCTACAAACTGTTTTAAATGAAAGAGGAAGAGAATTGTTTTGGGAAGGACATCGCCGTACCGATTTAGTACGTTATGGTTTATTAACTACAGGTACATATTTATGGCCTTGGAAAGGTGGTGTAGCATCTGGAACAGCGGTGGATAGCAAATACAATGTATTTCCAATTCCTGCTGCCAATAGAATTGCAAATCCTAATTTAACTCAAAACACAGGCTATTAATTCAATCACATTAAAATATGTTATTTATGAAACGAATTACAAATTATTTACTCTCAACTTTAATGCTAGCAGTAGTATTTACAAGTTGTAAAAAAGAAGAAAATCAAATTTTCTATGAAGGAGGAACAGCTCCTACATTAACGGCCAATAAAACTGCTAGCATTGCTGTAGCATTTGCAAATGCCGATATGGAAGCTGTTAAATTTTCTTGGACCAATCCAAATTATAAATTTTCTACAGGATTAAGTTCACAAGATGTTTTTTACAAATTAGAAATTGATACAACCAATGCAGCAGGTACTGCAAACCCTAATTTTACATTTTCTGGTAAACAAACAATTGGTGTTAGTAAAGACCTAAGTGTATCAATTACACAAGGCCAATTAAACGATTACCTATTAAATCAATTGCAATTGGTACCAGGAATGGTGCATTATTTGCAAATTAGATTAATAGCCAATTTAGTGAATAGCAATGCTACATTAATGTCTAATGTAATTAAGTTAAGCACTACTCCTTATGCAATTCCTCCAAAAGTAGATCCTCCAACTTCTGGAAATTTATTTATTGTTGGTAATGCAACACCAGGAGATTGGAACAATCCAGTTCCTGTTCCTTCTCAACAATTTACCAAAGTGTCAACTACTTTATTTCAAATTAATAGTCTTCCATTAGTAGGCGGTAACTTCTATTTATTGTTACCAGTTAATGGAGATTGGAGTACTAAATATGGTGCAATTGGCGCCAATGGTTCTAAC
>JAGOUF010000433.1 GCA_018061385.1 Chitinophagaceae bacterium
GGTTAGAACCAAGTAGCATTAGCTTTCCTCTACGAAAAATATTTCAACAAAAGAAAAACGTTTTTATTCGTATTGCCGATGTAACAAGTATTGACGCAGATCAACAAACTGTTGATACAAATATTGGCGAAGTGAAATATGATTATTTAGTATTTGCTTATGGAGCAACTACAAACTTTTTTAATCATCAACAAATTCAAAAAAATACTTTCTCTATGAAATCTGTTTCAGAAGCATTGTTACTTAGAAACACACTTTTACAGAATTATGAAAAAGCACTCACTGCAAAAACACATGAACAAAAAAATGCATTATTGAATGTTGTAATTGTTGGTGGCGGCCCTACTGGTGTTGAATTGGCAGGTGCAGTTGCCGAGATGAAATTGAAAATTTTACCTAAGGATTATTCAGAAATTAATTTTCAACAAATGCATATTTATCTTTTAGAAGCTGCACCAAATTTACTTGGTGGAATGTCAAAAAGTGCTGGTGTAACAGTTGAAAAATATTTAGACAAACTTGGAGTAGAAGTTAAGTTGAATACTGCTGTAAAAGATTATGACGGCGAAAACGTGCTATTAAACAATGATAAAATTATTAAAAGCAATTGTTTAATTTGGGCAGCAGGTGTAAAAGGGTCTGCATTACCTGGCATTCCTGCAACATCATTGGCTATAAACGAAAGAATATTCGTTAATGAATTTAACCAAGTGAAAGGGCTGAAAAATATTTTTGCATTGGGCGACATTGCACTCATGCAATCACCACTTTTTCCAAAAGGACATCCACAAGTTGCACCAGTAGCCATTCAACAATCTAAACTATTAGCAACAAACTTGAAGAATATTTTGCTCAATAAAAAAATAGAATCATTTACATACAACGATAAAGGAAGTATGGCAACAGTTGGTCGCAATAAAGCTGTTGCAGAAGTAGGTAAAATAAAACTAAAAGGATTTATTGCATGGTTTGCTTGGATGATGATTCACTTAATGTCAATTATTGGTATTAAAAATAGATTGTTCATTCTCATTAACTGGGTTTGGCAGTATTTTACTTACGATCCTTCACTTCGTTTAATTATAAAACCAACAGAAATGAAACACACAAAAAAACTCATCAAACAAGTAGCTGTTTACGTTTTAGTAACAGGACTTTTAGTGGCTTGTAACACGAATGAAAATAAAAAAAGCGATTTAAAAATTTTATCTACAGTTGAAACGGAAGCACAAAAAAGCACTGAATCTGCAACAGAACTTACTTTAAACAGTGGTGAAAAGTGGAATGCAGATGCTAGTACAAACTTGAATGTTACAGCATTAAGTAAAATTATTCAAAGTGTTCATCCTACAAGCTTAGAAGATTATCATGCAGTCGGAAAAACCTTGCAAGAAGGAATTGATAAAATGATTAGAGAATGTACAATGAAAGATCCAGATCACGATGCTTTGCATCATTGGTTAGAACCGCTAATGGAGAAAAACAAAATACTTCAAACGGCAAAATCTGCAAATGAAGCAACTGAGGCGTTTGATTTTATAAAAAATCAAGTGAACCAATATGAGTATTTTTTTAAATAATGCCGTATTTTAATCAAACAATCAATCTTTTAATTTTAGTTGAAGTGTATGTTACAATTGGGTTGTACAAAAAATAAATTTAAAATACTATACTTTAAATATTGCTTTTATTTGAATAGAAATGGTTCGGCATTAAGTAAGAATAATGAAATAATATTAACCAAAGCATGAAGACAATCAATGCCAATACAAAAATTGCTACATTAATTAAAGAACATTCCGATGCACTTGAAGCTATTGTAAGTATTTCTCCAAAGTTTACAAAACTTCGCAATCCAATTTTACGTAAAGTAATTGCAGGAAGAACAAGCATTGCAATGGCTGCAAAAATTGGAGGTTGTAAAGTAGAAGATTTTTTTAACAAACTGCAAACTTTGGGTTTTAAAATAGATTCAAATACTGCTGTTGACGCTGAAGAAACAGTAGTGAATACACTTCCAAAGTTTATGCAAGAAATAAAGCCTGAACAAATTATTGAACTTGACGTAAGGCCAGTGATTGATGCAGGTAAAGATCCTTTAAGTGAAATTGTACAAACCGTAAAGAGTTTGTACAATGGTAAAGTATTGAAAATTATCAACAGTTTTGAACCAACTCCACTCATGCACTTATTGGGCAATCAAGGGTTTGAGTTTTATGCTGAAACAATTCATGCAGATTTGGTAAACACCTATTTTCATAGAAAAGAAAATAAAGTGGAAACGGTAAATGAACAAGAAAAAAATTATGCTGAAGGTTGGGATGAAATCGTAAAAAGTTTTGAAGGCAATTTAGTAACTGTAGATGTTAGGCAATTAGAAATGCCTTTACCCATGCACACCATTCTAGAAGCCTTAGAAACATTGCCTTTGGGCAAAGCATTGTTTGTATATCATAAACGAATTCCTGTTTTTTTATTGCCAGAATTAGAGCAACAAGGGTTTAATTATCGTATTCAAGAAATAAGCGATGCTGAAGTTCATCTTTTAATTTATAAAGATTAACATGTTTCCTACCTCTACCAATATGGCTGATACAAAAACCACTTCTTATAAAGTGGTGTTGCCTTTTTATGCTTATGGAGCTTGTTCGTTTTTAGCTGCAACAATCTTGTTATTGTTTTCTTCAAGTAATGTAAATACGCATTATTTTACGCCTCACAATCTTGCTATTGTTCATGGTATGGCATTGGGTTGGGGCACAATGATGATACTTGGTGCAAGCCATCAATTGGTACCAGTAATGATAGAAGGAAAATTGTACAGCAATATATTGGCTTATTTATCGTTTGCATTTGCTGCTATTGGAATTCCAGTTTTAGTATATGGCTTTTATACTTTTAATATGGGTCATTTTACAC
>JAGOUF010000434.1 GCA_018061385.1 Chitinophagaceae bacterium
GTTAAGTGTTGGCGAACCCATTGAAATGATGTATGAATTTTCTGAATGGTGTTGTGAACATTTACCTACCGAAAAGCCACGTTACTTAATGGGTGTTGGAACGCCTTGGGATATACTTGAAAACATTGCATTGGGAATAGATATGTTTGATTGTGTAATGCCTACCAGAAACGGACGAAATGGAATGTTGTTTACTTCCAATGGTGTAATTAATATTCGCAACAAAAAATGGGCTACTGATTTTTCACCTATTGATACTGGAATTACTTGTGAGATTAGCAATTACTACTCGAAAGCGTACTTGCGTCATCTCTTTATTGCCAATGAAATTTTGGCTTTACAATTGGCTAGCTTGCAAAACCTAAGTTTTTATTTATGGTTGGTTGGAGAAGCAAGAAAACAAATATTGAACAACAATTTTAATACTTGGAAAAATGAAATATTGCCCATTCTTAAACAACGACTTTAACTTATAAACTGATGATGGCTTATTTTTTAGCCACAACAAATCATTATATTGCCCAATAAAATAAACCCAATGAAAGAAATATCTATACAAATAATTGCCAATGCAATTCAAGGAACTTTAGAAGGAAATGCAGCGTTAATTATTAAAAGTCCAGAACAAATTGAATTTGCAGCAGAGGGGCAAATTACTTTTATTGGCAGTAAAAAATATGCTCATTTATGGCAAGCATCTAGTGCTAGTGCTGTAATAATAAATGAAGGCATTAGTGTAGAAGTTCCATTAAATAAGGCAGTAATTAAAGTAAAAAATGCCGATTTAGCGATGGCTCAAGTATTGGATTTATTTGCAGATGCTTTACCACAATTTGATCTAGCCATTCATTCAACAGCAGTGGTTGACGCAACTGCAATTATGGGTGAAGATTGCCAAATTGGAGCCAATTGTTTTGTTGGTAAAAATGTGGTGTTGGGCAACAATGTTACTATTTATCCAAATGTTACTGTGTTTGATAATACTGTAATTGGTGATGGAACAACAATATGGTCTGGGGTTGTAATTAGAGAAAAAACAGTCATTGGTAAACAATGTATCATTCATTCAAATTCAACGATTGGTGCAGATGGTTTTGGTTATAGACCAAGTGCCGATGGTAGGGGATTGGTAAAAATTACTCATATTGGAAATGTAGTAATTGGCAATCATGTAGAAATAGGAGCCAACACTTGTATTGATAGAGCAAAATTTAGTTCAACCATTATTGGCGATGGTTGTAAGTTGGATAATTTGGTGCAAATTGGCCACAATAGTCGTATGGGACAATCTTGTATTATGGCAGGAAGTAGTGGTTTGGCAGGTTCTGTAACCTTAGGTAATGGAGTTGTTGTTGGTGGTGGTGCTTGCATTAGTGATCATGTGACTTTAGGCGATGGTGTACAAGTTGGTGGTCAAAGCGGAGTAATTAATAATTTTGAAGCAGGTAAAAAAGTATTGGGTTATCCTGCAATAGAAGCAAGAGATGCTTTAAAACAATGGGTTGTGTTACGAAAGTTGGCAAAAGAAGCTTAATTGATTGGGTTTACTTCAAAAACAAATGAAATTATATTTTTAGTTAATGTACTTTTCTATTTGTCACTCTATGGTCAATTTTTTAATAAAAATTTAATAATTTAATATTGTAAGCAATTTTTTTTCGCTATTTTGCAAGCATTAAGGGGGGAATTGCTTATGAATAAAATACTACACTTAGTATTTGTTTTTAAAAATTGGGGGGGATGTCAAACTGCAGATTACTACAATCGGTTCTCTAATTTTATTGTTCAAATTTCACACTTTTTCGATTTTCTTTCAACTCCTTTAAATAGAACAATATCACTTTCAAATTCAATTGATTATAGTAACTTAAGTAATTGTGCTTATCAAAAACTTACATTAAATTTCTATCATCATTCTCCTAAAGAATGGGTTTCTGTACCAATGCCTCCTTTTCTGAAATATTAGTTTATTCAGAAATGATTTTCGGTTGAACTTCTATTTTTTAAATCTTCTAATTTTTTGTTATGAAAAAATTTATTACAAAAATTCTATTTTTTTTGTTCGTGTTAATTAATTACACTACAAATAACATACAAGCACAAACTGTTCAAGTAGGTATAGGTACAGAAGTACCTGCGAATACACTTTATGGGCCTGTGTATAGGTTTAGTGCAACATCTACTACATCAGCTTCAAGATCAAACATGGTAATTACACAAGCAGAGTTGTCTGCACTCGGTATAATTACAGGTTCAACTATTACTGAAATTCAGTTTAATAAAACCAATGCTGCAAACTTTAATACACCAGCAACTTCGTATAAAATGTATATGGCCAATACATCAAATACTATATTGGCTACAACATTAACTTGGGCATCGGTTTTAACAACACATACAGAAGTATATACTAGTTCATCTTTCAATATTCCTTTAGTTGCAGGTTGGGTATCTTGGCCAATTACACCATTTGTATATACGGGTGGGTCAATTGAAATTGCAACAGAGTGTTCTATGGGTGGCAATGGTGCAGCAACTGATGCATTTAAATGGGAGTACACAACTGGCTTTGATGATAAATTGGTTGGTGTAGCTTCTCTTGGTGCAACTTTAAATGGAGCTGTTGCAGGTTATAAACAAAGACCGAATTGCCGTATAACATACGTTGCTCCTTTCCCTTGTAGTACTCCACCAACTGCTGGCATTGTTTCTAGTTCACTAACTACAGTTTGTGCAAATCAACCATTTTCGTTAAACTTATCTGGGAATAGTGCAGGTTCTGGACAAACATATCAATGGCAGTATTCTACAACTGGCAATGCACCTTGGAGTAATTTTGGTACATCTTCTATTGATGCAGGATATTCTAATGCAACACAAACTGCTTCACAATATTACCGTTGTGCTGTTACTTGTA
>JAGOUF010000435.1 GCA_018061385.1 Chitinophagaceae bacterium
CACCAATAAATCTCGTAAAGAATATGAAGAAGAATTAACAGAAAGGTATACTGATGGAGAGTTGGTTAAAGGTGATTCTTTAAAATTTGTAACAACCAGTTTTAAAACACCAAATGGAAGAATAGTTTATGGAGGTGGAGGTATTACTCCAGATGTTTTTGTACCTGTAGATACAACTTTGGTAGTTAGAGAAATGAATAAGCTATATAGAAAAAATACTATGGGTAAATTTGTGTATAATTATTACACAACTCGTATGCCTTTTTTCAACCAAATGAAAACAAGTGCCGATTTTAAAAACCAATATTCAGTAACCGATGGTGATTGGAAGCAATTGGTAGAATTTGCACAAAAAGATAGTATTCAATTAAGTAATGTTTCAGGCAATTCAAAACAATATTTAATGAACCAGTTTAAGAGCTTACTATCAAAACAATTGTTTAGAAGTGAGGGTTATTATGAAGTGTCAAATGCTTCAGATTCTGTTGTTTTAAAGGCCATTTCAGAAATTAAACTACCTAAAAAGGAGTAATTTTCTATGCTTTTCAGCCAAAGTCAACTAGTTTTAGAAACTAAACCGTAAATTGAGTAACTTTTTTAAGTTATTTTTTTATAACAGATGAAGTGAGTTTTTATATGGAGAAAATTTATATTTTAAAAAAGAAAAAATTAATGTACGGACCTTATTCTTTGAACTATGTAAAAGAAAAGGGCATTAAAAAAGATGATATGGTTTGGTATGAAGGTTTAAATGATTGGACCCAAGCCGAAAATATAGAGTTCTTAATCCCATTTATTTCTACTGATGCCAACTCAGCATTAAAAAAGAAAAATTTAATCCAAAAAGTCTTTAGCTTTTTGCAGTAACCCTGGCAATTCTAGAAAAAGAAATTAATCCAATTATTCAATAGTTAAACTAGTTTTCTAAGTTAATCGTTGATTTTATGTATGGATGTAAATATTTTTTGATTATATTTTTCGTATTTGTAATGCAAACATTACAGGCTCAACCTTTTGATTACTATTCTCAAGGTAATTTAGACCCAACTGACCCTATAAGTTGGAATACAGCAAGAGATGGAACAGGAGATGCTGGAGATTTAAACAATTTAATTTTTGACGAAGGCAATAATTTTTATATACAAGAAAATCATTCAATGTCCACGATACAAGAATGGTACTTAAATGGAGGTGCAACAGTAATTATAGAAAATGGTGGAGTTTTAATTTCAGAGTTTCAAATAGTTTTATCTAACGGTACTTTCAATGTTTTGGATGGTGGAAAATATGTACAAAATAGCAACGACTTTTTGCCTTGGAGTATTTTTAATGGCACAACTGCAAATTTTGAAGGAAATATAGCAAATGGAGGTAGTATTTTTGAAATAACTTCTCCAAACACTAAAATAGAAAACCCAAGTGGAGGTTTTTTTAATTTGACTATTAATAGTGGCGGTACATGTCAATCATTAACAGATATTACCATTAATGGGCTTTTTAAAATAGAAGGAGGTTCTACCTATAATGCGGCAAATAAAAAAGTTAACCTAGGTTTAACAGCAAGTACTTCTGGTACAGGTTTGTTGCAAACCCAAGTTCTTTCAAATGCAATTTCACCCAATAAAACGTGGGAATTTAGTGTTGAATATAGTAGCACTAGTGGTAGTGTTCAAAATGTAATACCTGGAACATATAATAATCTTAACACTTCTGCATTTTTGCCCACACAAAGAAATAGATCGTATTCAGGAGTAATCAAAATTGCTGGAACTTTTACACCAACAACAGCAACCAATACTGTAAATACTTCTACATTTGAGTTTAATGCAATTGGAAGTCAAAATATACCATCCTTTACATTTTATAATTTAACTATTTCAAATACTGGTACAAAAACAATTACTGGCAATGTTAGTGTAAACAACACTTTATCTATTAATGATGCTGCAGGATTTTTAAGTATTAATGGAAACACTTTAACCTTAAACAAAGACATTAGTTTGGCTGGAAGTTTAAAAGGTTCATCAACATCCAATTTAACTATTGCAGGTACAAGTGGTGGAGCTCCTACCATAAAGTTCAATGCTGCGATTACAGATTCTATAATAAATACATTTACCCTAAATAGAACTGGTTCTGGAGCAGGAATAACACTTGCGTCGGGTGTGGTAATAACAAAGTTGTTAAATATAACCAATGGTACTTTGTTTATGAACAATCAAATTGTTACATTAAAGTCAACTTCCATAACCAACACTGCACAAGTGGGTCAATTTTCTGGGGCTATAAACTATGGCAGTACAGGTTTATTTACAGTTGAAAGATTTATACCAAATACACCTAAAAACAATAGAGGCTACAGAGATATTGCACCCTCTGTGAATACTCCAAGTGGAATTAATTTTTTTGAAACTTGGCAAGAAAGTGGACGTAATACGCAAGGTTTAGGCCTTTTCGTTACTGGTATAATTGGAGCAGCTCCTGGTGGAGTAGATAATACAACAGGTTTAGATAAAACGCTTTCTGGTGCAAGATCCTTATATACGCAAGAAAATGGTATATGGAGCGACATTGTGAATACAAAAACTACCAAACCGAATGTTTATCAAGGATATCGTGTTTTTGTAAGAGGTGACAGAAATATTAATTTGTATCAAGTGCCGCAAGCAACTATAATGAATAGGGCAGTTACTTTAAGAGCATATGGCAAAATTATTACAGGCTCTGTTACTTACACAACTAGTGGTACTACAAATAGTAACCTTAATTCTTCTTATGGTTTAAATAACAACAATACAATTGGCGATTACTCATTTTTAGGAAACCCATATGCAGCAGCAATTGATTGGGGATTAATTACTAAAACCAACATTTCAAATACTTATACAGTTTGGGATGGTACTATTGGCACTCAA
>JAGOUF010000036.1 GCA_018061385.1 Chitinophagaceae bacterium
GGTTTAAACTCTTTTATGTTATTTGCACCACCATAAGAAAATGCACTACGAACTCCGTCAAGTAAACCTTCAATAACAAATTTAGCTCCACCTTTAAATGGAATTATGGTACTTTCTCCTTCAACATTTCTTTGTTCTTGATTGTGTGCCATTTTTGTTTCTAAACTAGCAGCACCTCTGTATCGTTTATACAAACCTGTTGATTTTTCTATTATTTGGCCAGGAGCTTCTTTTGTGCCAGCAATTAAACTACCCAACATAACACAGCTACTGCCCAATGCCAACGCTTTAGAAATATCTCCACTTGTACGTATGCCACCATCTGCCATTACTGGTAAGGTTGTAACTGCAATAATTTCTTGCAAGCAAGAAACATTGGGTACACCAAAACCAGTTTTTAAACGCGTTGTACATAAAGAACCTCCTCCAACGCCAACCCTTAGCCCATCGGCATTCCAAGCTTCTAAATCTTTTGCTGCTTGTGCACTTGCAATATTACCAGCAATCAAATCTACATGTGTTGGTAAAGCTTTTCTTAAAGTAGCAATGGCTTGTTTTACGTTTTCATGATGCCCATGTGCAACATCAATTAAAATAATATTTGCACCAGCATTTACCAATGCAATGGCACGTTCTTCAAAATCGCCATTGGCACCAACTGCTGCCATTATTGGAATTGCAGCGGTGAACTTCCAATTTGGGTGGGTAACATTCCAAAAATCTTTAGTGGTATTGTTGTTTAAAGCAGTAGCAACAATAGCTACTTCTTTTGCTTGGTGTTCAATACTCATAAATCTATGTATGCAGCCAACACCTCCCAATTCTGCAATGGTAATGGCCATTTCACTTTCACAAACTGTATCCATACAACTTGCAACCAATGGCATTCTTAAGCCATAACGTTTGGTTACTTGTGTGGTTAAATCAATATTTTTTCTTGAAGAAATATTTGAGTAGGCTGGTACTAATTGAATGTCATCGTAAGTTAAAGCAATGGTTGCCATGGTGTAAATGTTTGCAACCAAGATAAAGCAAAGACTATGCTTGTGCAAAAAAATATTTTACGTAAAAAAAGCAACCTGATAAATCAGATTGCTTTTTTTATAGTTCTAAAAATATTCTCTTAAGACTTTGGTAAAACTACAGCATCTATTACATGTATAATACCATTGCTTCCTTTTAAATCTGTAGCAGTAACAGTTGATTTTCCACCATTTTCATCTGTTAAAACAACTTTGCCATCAATGATGCTAGCAGTTAATTTTCCACCAGCAACTGTTGTTAAAGTTACTTTTCCACCACCTTTTTTAATTGCTGCTAAAACTGATTTTGCATCTAAATTTCCTGCAACAACATGGTAAGTTAAAATACCAGCTAATGCATTTTTGTTTTCTGGTTTTAATAGTCCTTCAACTGTTCCTGCTGGTAATTTTGCAAATGCATCGTTTGTTGGTGCAAATACAGTAAATGGACCTTTGCTTTTTAGTGTTGTAACTAAGTCAGCAGCTTTTACAGCAGCTACTAGAGTTGTGTGTGCTTTAGAACTTACAGCAACATCTACAATGTCTTGTGCAATTACATTCATGCTAAAAATACTTGCTGCAATTAGAAAAATACTTTTCTTAAATAGTTTCATAACGAAATTTTTTGTTTAATTATTTAATATGAATAGTTAAACAGTAATTTCATATTTAAGTTCATTTATTGAGAGTATTTTTTTAATTATTTTTTTATTTAACAATTTTTTTGATGGGGTGAACTTTCTTGTAATTCACGAATTCGTATTTATATGTTTTTTCAATTACAGAAAATTGTAGTAGATGAAAAGAAAGATAGTAAAACCTATAGCATAATCTTATTTGGTTAAGAGATTATAGTTCTACAATTATTTTAAGGTTTGAAAAAGAACTTTTGGCTTCTGTGTGGGTTAAGGGCTTGCGTTATTAAAGAAGTAAACTTTAATTCTGAATACACCTTACACTTAATCCAAGACATTTTTTATTGTACGAAAAAATGATTTTCGCCCCACAATCTACATCAACTGAATAGGCATAGTCAAGATCTCTATCACCACTTGTACTTGTCCAAAAATTGGTATTTAATCCTATAGAATAATAGCTTCCATCACAAAGTCTGAAACCAGCTGGCAAAGCAGTAAAACCAGTTTGGTTTTTCCCACCACAATCTTCCATCCAAAATTGCTTACTTTTTAGCTTTGCACCACCCTGCTTTTCTCCTCCAGTAGCCTCAATTAAAATTGTCCATTCATCAACTGAGGGTATATGAAAACCTTTGGGAGCAAGCCCTCGTTTATCGTTTACTGCAAACCAATTATAGAGTTTGCCGTAAATTTTCCCAGAATCTTCACTATTCATATAATAACACCATGCAGGCTTGCCTGTTAAGGCTGCATCTTTCCACTCTACAAATGTTTTGGCTTGTTGTATTGTGTCTCCATTGTTAAAAACAATTGCATCAAGGTTAGTTAGCATCCAAGTTTGTTTGCTAATTTTTAATGTGGGAATTGCTTGGCTGCTGCAAATTGTGTTTAAACCCATAAACAGAGAAAGAAGAAAAAGGTATTTGTTGTTCATGTTGTTTATTTTGTATGCTACAGAATGAGATACATTTTAAATTGTTGCAGTAACTATTTTTTTTTGGACTCAAAGAAGAACTCTTTTGTGTGTACAAACAAAGTTTTTAGTACCGAAAATAAGTTGCTATTTAAACCAGATAATAAGCTTTTACTCAACATCATTTGTTGAAAGCCCTTAAAGAGTTTATTGCCAATAAATGTGTATGTATTGGCATTGGTTAGTTGATCAATTGCAAAGGTAAAAGTTTGGTTGGGCAATTCTTGTAGCTCTTTTTCTATGTCGTTTTTTTGAAACTGAAGTCTTTCTTTTAAAATGGCTTTTGCAATTAACACATCTTTTAAGTTTTGAATAACCGGTAAATTATTTTGTGTATTCATTGTTATTTATTTGTGTTATTTGAATCGTTTTGCAAAATAAGTTTTAGCAAATTGTTGATGATTAAATTATTTAAGAATTGTTTTCTGAAAATAATTAATACTATAAATATGAATGAGTAAAATAAAGCCACTACTCCAAAGCCAATAAAATAACTATGGTAATGTTCTCCAATATAAAATGCAGCCATTAAACTGATAAAAAACAATACCAAAAAACCAACACAGGCAATTACAAATCCAGTAACCAAAGTGCTTATTACCAATGCAATTTTTTCTGCCAATTGAATTTTCATTAGCAAAAGCCAATCGCTACAATATTGAGTTACTTTTTCTTTTAGTGATACAAAATAATCTTCAGAATCGTTGTTGAAATTGTTCATTTTATTAAGTATTATTTTGTTGAAATTTTTGTTCTAATTCTTCTAAAAAACTTTTGCCTTTTGCAATGAGTGTAGCAAAGTTGGTTTGAGCAGTTGTTAAATTGCCGTTCAGTTTTTCTTCTAAATCGTTGGCTGTTTCTTTTGTTTTTTCTACAAACAATTTTCCTTTGTTGCTTTGCAAAAAAAGTACCAACGCTGCTCCTGCTATGGCTCCTAAGAAAATACCTCCAATAATTTTTTTAGTATCGTTCATAATTGTATAGTATTGGTATGAATAATTGCTACTAAGTTATTGTATTTTAATTGCTTTGTATAAAATGCACTTTTACATACAGTTTTTTAACTTGTATAAATTGTTGAAGATTGTACAATTGCTTAAAGGCAAGGGATTGGAGTGGTAGCTTTGCTGCCCAAGCAGCAAACTACAAACGGAAAGCCCAATACTTTAGTTGAATAGAAGACGAAAGCTGATTGCCCCAAACAACATTTTATTTACCAAACGAACTAATATTGGTACTAAAAATTTTTACTGCTATGGCTAAAAGTATTACACCAAAAAATTTACGTACAGCCAATAGTCCAGCTTTGCCTAAGGCTTTTTCAATAATTTTTAGCGACTTTAAAGTGAAATAAATAACTATGAGGTTTATAAGAATACCTATGAGAATGACTACCTCATTAAAGTTTGCCTTTAAACTCATTACAGTTGTTAAGGTTCCACTGCCTGCAATTACAGGAAAAGCAATTGGCACAACTGTACCACTTTTTGCATCACTATCGCCTTTAAAAATTTCATGACCCAATACCATTTCCAGCCCTAATAAAAAAATTACAATAGAACCACCAACAGCAAAACTTTTTACATCTATTCCTAAAATACTTAAGAATGGTTTGCCCAAGAATAAAAATAAAATCATTAATATGCCCGATACAATTGTTGCTTGCGAAGATCGAATTGTGCCACCCATTTTTTCTTTTAATGAAATGAGTAAGGGTACAGAACCTACAATATCTATTACAGCAAACAAGGTGAAAGTAACTGTTAATAATTCATCAATGTTAAGTTGCATAGCGTTGAGGTTTTGTCAAAAATACAATATCCTGCCAATTGGCAGGATATTGTATTTAACTAAGCGATTGTTTTGTTTTTTGTTGTTGATATTGATATCGAAGTAAATGCAAACAATCAATACATAAACAATCTATATAAGCGTTTTCTATATAAATTCTCTCATCGTAGCTTAACAATATTTGATCACATTGACAATCTAAAACATTGCCAACTTTACACTCAAAAGTATTGTTACAACGAGGGCATTTTTTGTTTTCGTGTTGTGGCATAGAATACTTTTGAATGCTGAGTTAAATATTATTTTACAAATTAAAAGTTACACCAAAATTTACCATAGTTGGAATGGCATTAAACCCCCTCAAATCGAAAAATTTTGTATTGCTTATATTTTGTGCATCTGCAAAAAATTTAACTTGTTTTTTTATTTTATATTCAGCATAGGCACTGAATAAAAAGTAACCATCTAATTCTACATCAGCTTTTTTATACCCTCCAACATCATTGCGTTTACTAACATATTTGCCTGTGATGCTTGCATAAAAAGCTGGTGTAAACTGATATGAAATATTTACGTTAAGAGTATGTTTTGGTCTTCGTAATAAATATTTATAGGTACTATCCTTAAAGTTAATACGGCTTTGTGTATTTTCTTCGCTTGCTAAAAATGTATAATTACCAGTTACTGAAAGTTTAGTTGTTGGTTGAATACTCACTTCATATTCTATGCCTTTAACAACTTGTTGAATAAAATTAAAATATCCAGAGGTAATTCCAGGATTTGGATTTCTGTAATCGATTCCATCTTTAATGTCTCTGTAAAAAAATACCAAGCGGTTGTTTATTTTTTTATGCTGATGTTGTAAACCAATTTCATAATTCACTGACTTTTCGGCCAATAAAGCTGCATTCCCAATACCACCTCCTGCATATAATTGGTACAATGAAGGAGCTTTAAAACCACTAGCTATACTACTAAATATTCTGTACGCTGTATTAATAGTATAAGATGGATTAAAAGTATAAGTGTAATTGCTGCCATAACGAGAATGGGTATTTAATCTTCCACCCAATTCAACATTTAATTTTTTATTGCTACTATTAAAAATTAAAGAACTAAACAATGAAGTTTGGCTCATAGAAGTATCTTTAAAACTAGTTGCATAAGGTCCAAAAGAACTGATAGATAAATAATCGTTGCTCATATTACCAATTCTAAAATCACCCCCTTGCAATAAAGTAAATCCATTACCTAAATTTAAGCTTGCAAAAACTTCAACAAATTGAGTTCTACCGCTATATTCATTTTTTTCAAATTTGCTAAACCCTGCTACAAAGCCACTGTCATTTATATAACTTCTGCCAATTTGAGTATATTGATAATTGGCTGTAACATTCATTAAACTTGATTTATACATAAAGCCAACGCCAGAACTAAATTGCTTGTTGTTAATAGTGTAGTCTTTTTCATCGGTAAATACACTTGCGTCAATATCGGCTTTATACTGGCTGTTCATTACAAATGTTTTCGCCATCATTTGTTTATTAATTTCATATTGAACAGCAGCTTGTACCACTTCTCCATTATAACCATCATTGTCATAATCTTTTATTCCAGTAGTATCATAAGCACTAGAAAAACCGTTGGTAATTAGTTTAGAAAATCGAGTTGTGTAAGTAAGTTTATTTACTTTACCATATACCTGTAGATTGGTTTTTAAGGTACCTAAACTACCGCCACTAATGGTTGCTTTAGCATTTAGTTTTTTGTTGATGTCTTTTTTAACTGTAATAATATTTATTACGCCTGCAACAGCATCACTACCATATAAAGTACTTTGAGCACCACGACAAACTTCTATACGCTCTACTTCATTAATTGAAAACATATTCAAATCAAAATCTGTTGTAATAGTGCTTGGATCGTTCATAGGTATGCCGTCTAATAAAATTAATGTTCTACCAGCATTAGAACCTCTCATGAAAACAGTTTGCACACTACCAGCAGCATTGTAAGCACCATTAATAGTAATGCCTGCTTGTTCGTTTAAAATTTGAGCAACAGTTTTGCCACTACTTTTTTCAATTTGTTCTTTGGTAATTACCGCAATTACTTTTCCGGTGGTACTTTGTTTTTGTTCTACTTTGTTGGCAGTAGTTACAGTAACCTCATCTAAAGGTTTGCCACTAAGGGTGTCTTTTTGTGCAACAGCATTAATTGCTGCACTAAGTGCAATAAGCGTTAAAATTTTTTTGCTCATTGTTGTAAAATTTAAATGGTTTACAATGAGCTCTCAGGAAATCAAAAAAAACGGAGAAATAAAATTGGCTTTATAATAAGCCTATTAAATTCCATGCTTTTCACCCGAAAGCCGTGAATAATTCTGCGTTAGCAGCGTTGGCACTTGGCAGGTCTTCTGGCTTGTTGGCTAATAAATCCTTCCCGTTTTATAACAGTGGTTTTACTTTTATTAGCCGTGAGTAGTAAGTGGTATTTTGTGATTTTTATTTCACAATTAACTACTTAAATTTCACGAATTCAACTTACAGCTACGGGGATAGCTCCTGATTTTAACAGGATTCCCTTTTAATTCTTGTGAAGTTTTTTGGGTACTAACTTTTGTATTGCTATTCAACTGTTGTTGCGTCGCACACTTTTACGCTTTGTACTTTTTTCAACACGTAGAAACCAAATCCATTGCAAATGTGCAATTACAATTTTGCTAAACCAAAATAAGTTTTTCACGGGTTTCTTCACAGCTTAATTTCTATTGCTTATTTTCATTTCATAATTATACTTTATGCAATCAAAACAGCAATTGGGTTTTTTTTCATTAACTATGATCGTAATTAGTCTAGTAATTGGCATGGGTATTTTTAAAACGCCTGCAGTAATTGCTGCCAAATCTGGCACATCAACTATATTTTATGCAGCTTGGGCAATTGGCGGTTTTATTGCTTTGTGTGGTGCATTAACTTATGCAGAAATTGGATTGAGATTGCCCGTAGTTGGAGGTTATTATAAAGTATTTGCTCATGCTTATCATCCATCAATTGGGTTTACCATTAATGCATTAATCTTAATTAGCAATGCAGCTTCATTAGCTGTTGTTGCATTAATTGGTGCAGATTATGCTGCAGATTTATGGTTTGGAAAAGAGGGTAGTGCTACATTTAATATTTTGGTAGCTATTGTACCAATTTGTTTATTTTATTTAGTCAATTTATCAGGACTAAAAACCAGTAGCCGTACACAAAATGTGTTAACAATTATTAAAATTTCGTTGGTTGTTTTATTAATTTCTTCATTTTTAAAAGATGTGAATATTCCACCACATGGTTACACTCCAAAAGCTACAACTTATACTTACAATGGCAGCAATGGCTTGTTATTATTGATGTTGAGCCTTGTAGCTGTTTCTTTTACTTATGGAGGCTATCAACAAACCATCAATTTTGGAGGTGAAATAAAGAATACCAGAATTATGCAAAGAGGAATTATTATTGGGATGGTTGTAGTAATTATTTTGTACTTAAGTATTTCTTATGCTTATGTGCAAGTAATTGGTTTCGATAATATGAAAAATGCTACTGCTATTGGTGCATTGTTATGTGAAGTTTGGTTTGGCAGCACGGGCGGTAAAGTATTTGATTTCTGTATGTTTTTAAGTGTAATGGCTTATGTGAATGTTTTACTAATGAGCAATCCTAGAGTGATGTATGCCATGAGTGAAGACAAAGTTTTCCCTGCTATTTTTTCTAAAAAGAATAAAAAAACACAAGTGTTGGTACCAGGGTTAACCTTGTTTGCTGCAATAGCTATTGTAATTACTTTTTTTGGAAAAGAGGTAGACGATGTATTAAGCTTCAGTATTTTTTTAGATTGTTTTGGTATGAGTTTATCGGCAGCAACGCTTTTAATTTTACGCAAACAAAAAACTGGTGAAGCCAATGTTGGCAAAGGTTTTGCAAAAAATATTACACCAATATTGTGTGTACTCTTCGTTATAGCTTATGCTGTTGTTGCAGTTGCTGTAGTTATAGATAAACCCAAAGCTGCATTAACAGGGGTTGTATTAATGGCTATTTTTATGGGTATATATTTTATAGTGTATCATAAAAAAAGAGTTGTGAGGTAAGAGGAATTTAAAAGTTACACTTTCTTTCTATTCAATGGCTTCTCAACCACCAAATAAAAAATACTGCAACAAGCAATTACAATAGGCAATACAATTGCACCTTGTATTAGTAAGTTTTTGTAATAACTATTTTGTATAAAAGATGCAGTAAATTTTTCTGTAATAAAATACAATAAAGCATAGTGCAGTAAATAAATTGAATAGCACATTATACCAATGGCCATAATCCAATTAAGTGTAAATATTTTATTGAGTAAACGGCCTTTAAATATGCCTAAGAATAAAAGTATATAACCCAAATATTCTAGCATTTGTTGATGAAAATAAATACTTCCAGCATTGTACACAATCAATAAAAACCCAGCTATTCCTGCAAGGTCACAATAATAATTTCTTTGCTGTAAAAAAGTTCGATTACTTAGGTAAACATCAGCCAATAAAATGCCCAATAAAAAAATAGATAAGTAAGGAAATATAGAGTACTCTAAATGAGCATTGATGAAGAATGTATCATTGGTTGAATAAATAATTCCACTTAATACAATTCCAGTAATTAAAAATACCCATCTTAAAATAGTTTTTTGTATGCTAAAAATTTT
This sequence comes from Chitinophagaceae bacterium, assembly GCA_018061385.1. GTDB lineage: Bacteria > Bacteroidota > Bacteroidia > Chitinophagales > Chitinophagaceae > UBA1930. The sequence goes on from JAGOUF010000036.1 coordinate 9,162, forward strand.
TATAATAAATGGAAGTAAAACATAAAATTGTATTTCAATTTCTAAAGTCCAAGCAACTGGGTTGATGGTACTTCTTCTTGCATAAACAATATTGTGACTATACAAAACACTGCTAATAAAATGGGGCATTTCAGCTTTCCAAAATTCACCCTGAATAAAAATTCTAAACACCAATAAAATGGTTAACACCAATAAATAAGGTACTTCTAATCTTTTTAATCTTCGCCAATAATATTTTTTTAAATCAACTTTCTTTTCGCCATACAAGTAATATTTTATAAATGGAATGGATAAAATAAATGCACTAATACAAAAGAAAATACTTACACCATTGCCACAGAGTTCAAGAAACAAAGGAATGGGATTACTGTACGTAAAGTTTTCATCTAAACCAGAAAGCCGAACCATTTGTAAACTAAAATGGCTAAATAGTACTGCAATAATTGCAATACAACGAAGCCCATCAATTTCTTGAATGATGGGTTGATTGTTTTCTGTTCTTAAAAAACGATGAATAAAATTTTTCATCGCTATAAAAATAAACATCTCACAGTTATTCTTAACTTTCATCTATGGATTTATCTTATATACTTAACGAATACGCAGAAGAAAGAGAACATTATTTTAGAGCAGTTGCTCCACCGATTGTTCAAACATCAAATTTTGCTTTTGAAACAGTAGATGATTTACGCAAAAGTTTTGAAGATGAATACAGTACTTGGTTGTATAGCAGAGGCTTAAACCCAACTGTAGAAATATTGAGAAAAAAATTGGCAGCATTGGATGCAGCCGAAGATTGTTTGGTTTTTAATAGTGGTGCAGCAGCCATTTTTGCAGCAGTGTTGGCTAATGTAAAAAGTGGCGATCATATTATTAGTGTGCAAGGTGTGTATACTTGGGCAAGAAAAATGTTTGAAGAAATTTTGCCTCGTTTTAATGTTACACACAGTTATATTGACGGAACTGAAGTATCCAATTTCGTAAATGCCATTCAGCCCAATACAACCCTTATTTATTTAGAAACCCCAAATAGTTGGACTTTCGATTTGCAAGATTTAACTGCTGTTGCAACATTGGCAAAGCAGCACAATATTGTTACCATTTGCGATAACTGTTTTTGTACACCAATTTATCAAAAGCCTATTGAATTGGGAATTGATTTAAGCATACAATCTGCCACAAAATATATTAGTGGGCATAGTGATGTTGTTGCTGGCGTTTTAAGTGGCAGCAAACAAATGATTGAAAGAATTTTTAATAGCGAATACATGAATATTGGCAGCGGAATTCAACCATTTAATGCTTGGCTTTTATTACGAGGCTTAAGAACCTTGCCAATTCGGTTAGAAAAAATTACAAGAACCACACAAGAAATAGTTAGTTTTTTGCAAAATCATTCATTGGTAGAACAAGTTATTTATCCTTTAGATCCATCATTTAAACAAGTTGAATTGGCTAAACAACAAATGAGTGGTGGTTGTGGTTTATTAACTTTTATGTTAAAAGTAGATAGCGTTGAACAAATTGAAAATTTTTGCAACGCACTAAAACATGTTTTAATGG
>JAGOUF010000035.1 GCA_018061385.1 Chitinophagaceae bacterium
CTTTCATGGCTTTGAGTAATAATTACATTGTAACCTCTTGTATTTGCAACAGATTCTATTCCATTAATAGCTTGGCTAAAAAAGCTATTGGCTATTTCACTCACTACAATTCCTATAGATCGGCTTCTTTTTTCTTTTAAACTTAATGCTATGGGATTGGGCCTATAGTTTATTTCTTTAGCATATTCCAGTACAATTTTTTTTGTTTCTGGGCTAATTTCATAACTATCTCTTAGTGCTCTACTAACTGTTGAAGTAGATAGGCCTAATTCCTTTGCTATGTCTTTAATAGTAACAGCTTCAAATTTCATTTGTTATGGCAAGCTTTTGAAGTGTTGAAGATACTACTTTTAGCTATAAATTTTATACCTTTTTTAATATTTGCATTCTGAAAACTACATGAGGTTTTTTGTACACTTGCAAATGTTATCGTTATCGGAAACGATTGCGTAAATAAAGAATTCAAATAGCTTCAGCCTTAGAAAATATCTAAGTAGAATTGTTATTAGATAGTGATTCTGATTTGTAGTGAAAATAATATAATATGAAACGATTTTGCCAAAAATTAAGTCTTTTGCTGGTATTTGCTTTTGTACTCTTAAAAGCCGATGCTCAAAAGCTACCAAAAGTTATTGTTCCCAAATTTAAAAAAGATACTTTCAATATCATCAAATATGGTGCTGTAGCCAATGGTTACACATTAAACACAATTGCCATTACTAAAGCAATTGTTGCCTGTAATAAAAATGGTGGTGGTGTTGTGTTAATTCCAAATGGTATTTGGTTAACAGGACCAATAGAATTAAAAAGCAATGTCAATCTATCACTTGCTACAAATGCATTATTACAATTTACATCCGATTTGAATGAATATCCATTGGTACTTACCAATTGGGAAGGTTTAGCAGCTTATCGAAATCAATCTCCACTATCTGCAAACAAAGCAACCAATATTGCGGTAACTGGTAAAGGAATTATTGATGGTAATGGCGATGCTTGGAGAATGGTAAAAAAAGAGAAACTTACTGCAAGCCAATGGAAGAATAAAATAGAAACTGGTGGTGTATTAAGCGATGATAAGAAAGTTTGGTACCCTTCAGAAAAATCATTGGCTGGTAGCAAATTAAAAAATCCTGGTGTAGTTGCAAGTGGTGCAACACTCAAAGATGTTGAAGCCTATAAAGATTTTTTAAGACCCAATTTATTGGTATTTGCTAATTGTAAAAATGTATTGTTAGAAGGTGCAACATTTCAAAATTCACCAGCTTGGAATCTTCATCCATTAATGTGTGAAGATTTAACCATTAGAAATATTGTTGTTAAAAATCCCTGGTATGCACAAAATGGTGATGGTTTAGATATTGAAAGTTGCAAAAATTTTATTGTAGAAAATAGTTTGTTTGATGTAGGTGATGATGGTATTTGTATAAAAAGTGGTAGAGATGAAGAGGGTAGAAAAAGAACCAAACCTACTGAAAATGGTATTATAAGAAACTGTGTGGTGTACCATGCACATGGAGGTTTTGTTATTGGAAGTGAAATGAGTGGCGGAGCTAGAAATTTATATGTTGAAAATTGCACATTCATAGGAACTGATATTGGCTTACGTTTTAAAACTACAAGAGGAAGAGGTGGTATTGTAGAAAATATTTTTATTAACAACATTGTTATGAAAGATATTCCTGGAGAAGCCATTTTGTTTGATATGTACTATGCTGCAAAAGATCCTGTTCCAATGGCTGGAGAAAAAAGAGAACCTCCTGTTGTAGAATTTAAAGCTGTGGATGAAACAACTCCTCAATTTAAAAACTTCTATGTAAAAAATGTAGTTTGTAATGGAGCTGAAAAAGGAATTTTTATTAGAGGAATTCCTGAAATGCACATCAACAATATTAATCTAGAAAACATTATAGTGCAAGCCAATAAAGGCATTGAGATAGAAGAAACTACCAACATCAATTTAAAAAATATTACCATTCTTTCTAAAGAAACCAATCCAGTTGCATACGTATTAAATAGTAAAGATGTTGTTTTAAACAACATTAAATATGGAGCAAGTGCCAATTTGTTATTACAAGTACAAGGCGAAAGAAGTGGCAAAGTAAAATTGATAAAAACAGATACGAGTAAAGCACAAAAAAAATTAGAAGTAAGTTTTGGTGCTAAAGAAGAAAATGTAATTGTAGAGTAAGTTAAACAGACTATTAAAATCATTGAATGAAAAAACTTTTTTCAATACTAAGTTTTATTGTAGTTGTACATGTTGTTGCACAAACTCCTGGTGAACGTGTGGCACAAACGGCTATGATTGTTTGGAAGGATTCTCTTTTTCCAAAGTGGAGCTACGACTTGGGTGTTATTTTAAAAGGAATGGAAGGCAATTGGTATAGAACTGGTAACCCTATCTACTTTCAGTACATACAAAAGCAAATGGATTTTTTTGTACAAAATGACGGAACTATTAGAACCTACAAAAAAGAAGAATTCAATATAGATCATATAAATAACGGTAAACTATTATTGTTTTTGTACAGAGTAACCGAAAAAGAAAAATATTGGAAAGCTGCTCAATTATTAAGACAACAACTTCGAGAACACCCTAGAACAAATGAGGGTGGTTTTTGGCATAAGAAAGTATATCCATATCAAATGTGGTTAGATGGTTTGTATATGGGGCAACCTTTTTATGCAGAATATGCTATGCTTACAAGAGACGATTCTGCTTTTAATGATATTGCCAATCAATTTATTTGGATGGAAAACCATGCAAGAGATACTAAAACTGGCTTATTGTATCATGGTTGGGATGAAAGTAAACAACAACAATGGGCAAATAAAACAACTGGAACCTCTCCATTGTTTTGGGCTAGGGCAATGGGCTGGTATGCAACAGCTTTAGTAGATGTATTAGAATATTATCCAACCAATCACCCTAAAAGAAAAAAATTAATTGCAATACTTAATAGATTGATTAGTGCTGTTGAAAAACAACAAGATGCTACCACAGGTTTATGGTTAGATATTTTAAATTATGATGGCACCAATAAAGAAAAAAATTATTTTGAAGCTTCAGCTTCTTCACAATTTGTATATGCCATTGCAAAAGGAATTCGTTTAGGTGTTGTTCCTTCTGCAAAATTACATATTGCTCAAAATGGTTATAATGGATTGGTTCAAAATTTTGTAAAAGAAGAAAATGGACAAACCAATTTACATGGCACAGTTAAAGTAAGTGGATTAGGTGGTAAACCATATAGAGATGGAAGTTTTGACTACTACATGAGTGAGCCTGTTATTGTAAATGATCCAAAAGGTGTTGGTGCATTTATTTTAGCAGCCAATGAAATCGACTTGTTATCTGTTCCGAATTTAGGTAATCAAAAAACAGTTTTGTTAGACGATTATTTCAATCATGAAACAAAGAAAGATATTGATGGAAATCAAATAACATGGCATTATAAATGGAATGAAAAAAACAATGGAGGGTTTTATTTCTTTGGTAATTTATTCAATCGATATGGCTATAAAACTGTAACATTAAGTGCAACACCAACTAAAAAGAATTTAAAAAAAGCTGCCATTTATATTATTGTAGATGCAGACAATAACAAAGAAAATCCAACACCAAATTTCGTAGAGGAAAACAATGTCCAAGCCATTTCAAAATGGGTAAAAGCAGGAGGAATGCTTATTTTATTACACAATGATAAAGGCAATGCCGAGTTTGAAAAATTCAACAAACTATCAAACACATTTGGCATTCATTTTAATGAAGATAGTCGCAATAGAGTAGAAGGAAATAAGTACGAAATGGGAGCAGTAGCAATTGATGCCAATAATGAAGTGCTGCAAGGCGTTCAAAAAATCTATATCAAAGAAATTTCTACATTAAAATTATCTGGTAATGCAAAACCTGTATTGCAAGAAAATGGTTATGTAATTGCTGCTATTGCAAAATATGGCAAAGGATCTGTATTTGCTATTGGCGATCCTTGGTTGTATAACGAATATGTTGATGGAAGAAAATTACCTAGCGATTTTGAAAATTTTAAAGCAGCAAAAAAATTAATTGAGTGGTTAAGTAATCAAATTACGAAATAGTTGTGCTAAGAAAACAAAAAATATTACTACTACTTACTCACTTTATAGTGATGGGCATTTTTGCACAAGATGTTGTAGCAGATAATATGTTGTTGTTTCAAAGAGACAATGGTGGTTGGCCAAAGCATTATCTCAACAAAAAAATAAACTACACCACAATTTTTTCTGAAGCTGAAAAGGCAACCATAAAAGATGAAGAGAATAGAAATGATGCAACAATTGATAATGAAGCAACAACTAAAGAAATTCGTTATTTACTAAATATCTATAAAAAATTAGGCACTCAAAAATATTTACAAGCAGCAGAAAAAGGCATAGATTATTTGCTTACTGCACAATATAAAAATGGAGGTTGGCCACAGTTTTATCCAGATTTAAGCTCTTATAGACATTTAATAACCTATAACGATAATGCAATGATTAATGCATTAAATGTTTTGCAAGATATTGTTGAGCACAAAAATGATTTTGATATTGTAAATCCAAAGTATACAGAAAAAGCAACATTGGCTGTTCAGCGAGGAATTGATTGTATTTTAAAAACACAACTAAAAGTAAATCAAGTATTAACAGGATGGTGTCAACAATATGATGAATTTACCTTAGAACCTGCAGATGCAAGAAAGTTTGAATTGGCATCAATTGCATCTTCCGAAACCGTGGGTATTGTTTATTTTTTAATGCGTTTTAAAACGCCTAACGAAAATATTAAAACGTCTATAAAGCAAGCCATTGCTTGGTTACAACAAGTTAAAATTGATGGCTTTGAGTATAAAGATATTGATGCACCAACTTTACCTAAAGGAAAAGACAGGGTATTAATTCCCAATAAAAATGAATCTGTTTGGGCAAGATTTTATGATATAAAAACGGGCAGCCCAATTTTTGTAGGGAGAGATGCACAAAAACATTTTCAACTTTCAGAAATTGAACATGAAAGAAGAATTGGTTATGGTTGGTATGGAACATGGCCGAAAAAATTACTTAACAAAGATTTTATAAAATGGGAAAAAGAATTGAATTAAAACCATGATAAAAATTGTTTGTTTCAATATATTTTTTTTTATTGTATTGAGTATTTATGCTCAACAAGAAATAGTTGTAGATGTAACAGGAAAAGGAAATTTTACAAGTATTCAATCTGCAATTAATAGCCTTAGCGATTCGGCTAAAAAAGAAAGAAGAATTTATGTTAAAAATGGAGTTTATAGAGAGAAGATTTTCTTAGCAAAACACAATATTGTACTTGAAGGAGAAGATAAAAAAAATACGATCATCATTCAATCGATTGCAAGAGACGAATTTAGATGTACTGCTGAAAATGATTGGGGAGTTGCAACTTTAAATTTAAGTGGAAACGATATTACTTTAAAAAATTTAACAATTACCAATAATTATGGTTTTGAAAACATTAAAGAGCTAATAATTGCTTGTTTAAACGATACAGTTAAAAAGCAAAAAACAGTTCGTAAAGATGGACATCAAATGGCTTTAAGAACTTTTGCAACAACTCGTTTAAAAGTGTTGAATTGTATTTTAAAAGCGTATGGTGGCGATACCGTAAGTCCTTGGAATGTTGAAGATGGAATGTTTTATTTTAAAGACTGTGAAATAGAAGGTGGGGTTGATTTTTATTGTCCTCGTGGGTGGGCTTATGCTGAGAATTGTAAGTTTTATGCACACAATGGTTCAGCAGCAATTTGGCATGATGGAAGTAAATACGAAGATTCAAAAACAGTTTTAGTTAACTGTTATTTTGATGGTTTCGAAGGCTTTAAATTGGGTCGTTGGCACAGAGATGCTCAGTTCTTTTTAATTAATTGTAAGTTTAGTAAATCAATGGCCAATGAACCCATTTATTTGGTTAAAACAACCAATCAAATACAATGGGGAAGTAGGCAATATTATTATAATTGTAGTAGGGAAGGAGGCAATTATAATTGGTTTGCCAACAATATTGAAGAAGCAAAAAATATACCCAATGTAAAACAAATAAATGCACAATGGGTATTTGGGAAAAAATGGAAAATAAACAATAAGTAATATGAAATTTTTTAAAGTATTCTTAATTTTAGTAATAACAATTATGTTGTTTTCTTTTCAAAAGAAAACCATCAAATTGTTTATGGCTGGCGATTCAACCATGAGTATTAAGAAAGTAGAAAAATATCCTGAAACTGGTTGGGGAATGCCGTTTGCTAAAATGTTTAATGAAACTGTACAAGTAGAAAATAGAGCTGCAAATGGAAGAAGTACAAGAACGTTTATAAGTGAAGGCAAATGGAAAGCTATTGTAGATGAAGCAACAGAAGGCGATTACGTGATGATTCAATTTGGACATAATGATGAGTCTAAAGAAAAAGAAGATAGATATACGAGTCCCGAAGATTACAAAAAAAACTTAGAACTTTTTGTAAATGAAGTTAGAAGTAAAAAAGCCATTCCAATTTTATTAACACCCATTGTAAGAAGACGATTTGATAAAGAAGGAAAATTTTATGATGTACATGGAGTTTATCCAAATTTAGTAAGAGAAGTAGCTCATGAAAAACAAGTTTTATTACTTGATTTACAAAAAAGTACTGAGGCATATTTAACCAAAATTGGAAAAGATGAATCAAAAAAAATGTTCTTACAATTAGATTCTGCACAACACATCAATTATCCAAAAGGCGTAAAAGACGATACCCATTTAAACGAATATGGAGCTCAAGTTGTTGCACAAATGGTTATGGAGGAATTGGAAAAATTGAATACCGAATTAACAAAAAGAAAAAAATAATATATATGAGTTTGCCGGTTTTAAATACAGCAATTGCTTTAGAACATTCAGCTGAAACAATTACAAAACCAACTGAATCAATGTTGGCATTACCAGAAAAGGTATTGCAGTTTGGTACAGGTGTTTTGTTAAGAGGATTGCCTGATTATTATATCAATATAGCCAATGGGAAAGGTGTATTTAATGGTAGAATTGTAGTTGTAAAATCAACAGGCAATGGAACATCAGATGAGTTTAGTACTCAAGATGGTTTGTTTACACATTGTATAAAAGGATACCAAAATAACCAACTAGTTGAAGAAACAATTATCAATGCTTCAATTGCAAGAGTATTGGCTGCTAAAACTCAATGGAATGATATTTTGAAAACTGCTGAAAACGAAAACATGCAGTTGGTAATATCCAACACAACAGAAGTAGGAATTGTGTTAGATGAAAATGATCGAATTGGCAACAATCCACCAAGTTCTTTTCCAGGAAAGTTATTGGCTTGGCTTCACCATCGTTACACTACATTTAATGGGAGCTTAGAAGCAGGTATAGTAATTGTTCCAACAGAATTGGTTATAGACAATGGCACAAAATTAAAATTAATTATTGAGCAACTCGCAAAATTAAATCAGTTAGATGAACCATTCATCAATTGGTTATTTACCGCAAATGATTTTTGCAATTCTTTAGTAGATAGAATTGTTCCTGGCAAAATGCCTCAAGCTCAACATGACGCAACGCTAGTAGCATTAGGTTATCAAGATGATTTAATGATTATGAGTGAAGTGTATAGTTTATGGGCTATTGAAACATCAAAGCAAAGAAGTAAAGAAATATTATCTTTTAGTAAAATAGACAATGGAGTTGTAATAGTTCCAAACATTAATAAGTTTAGAGAACTTAAATTAAGGTTATTAAATGGCACACATACTTTTAGTTGTGGATTGGCATATCTAGCTGGTTTTGAAACCGTAAAAGATGCAATGGCCAACAATACATTTAGTTTGTTTTTGCATGATTTAATGACACACGAAATAGCTCCTTGTATCGAAAACGTTGAGATTAGCCGTTTAGAATCGTACGAATTTGCAAAAACTGTAATTGATCGTTTTAGAAATCCAAGTATTGACCATCGTTGGTTAAGCATTACTATGAATTACACAGGTAAAATGCAAATGCGAAATCTGCCATTAATTATTGAACATTATAATCGATTCGATCAGGTGCCTCAATACATGGCAATTGGTTTTGCCTCTTATATTTTGTTCATGCAATCTACCGAAATAAAAGAGGGTAAATATTATGGTTCAATGAATGGTAAATCATATCATATAAACGATGATATGGCTGCTTATTTCAACGATGTTTGGCAAAATAGTTCAATAGCAACAGTAGTGCAAAATGTTTTAGCAAACGTAAAACTTTGGGGTGTAAACCTGAACAATTATGATGGGTTTTCTGCTGCCGTTCAAAACTATTTATCAATATTTAAATCAGGCAAATTTTTAGAAGTTCTTGCCAATTTAGAAAAAAATAAAGAAGAAGTAGGCGTATAATAAAATGGTAAACAATTTATAAATTATTGCATCAAAAAAGCGATGTGTTGAATTAAAAGTAATGGGAAATAAAGTTTTAAAAATAAATCCAAAAGACAACGTAATTGTAGCCTTACAAGATTTGGCTAAAGGCGAAGCTGTAAAATACGATGGCGAAACTTATATTTTACAAGAAGATATTCCTGCAAAGCATAAGTTTTATATGAGAGAAATGAATACAGGTGAAGAGGTGATTATGTATGGGGTATTGGTAGGAAAAATTCAACACTTGGTATTGAAAGGTATGCGAATGAGTACAGAAAATTTGAAACATGCTGCCGAACCATATGCTTATCGAAAAGTAAATTATGAATGGCATGCTCCTAATGTTAGCAAGTTTATAGGAAGAACTTTTAATGGTTATCACAGAGCAGACGGAAGGGTAGGTACAGCAAATTATTGGTTATTTATTCCAACCGTTTTTTGTGAAAATAGAAACCTTGACGTAATACGTGAAGCTCTTCACAATGAACTCGGATATGCTGTTACTCCTAAATATAAAAGTTATACGCATCAATTATTATCAGCTTATCAAAATGGTGAAGATGTGGCTAACTTAAATCTTACTCCAACCGATGCCTTGGCTAACAAACAAAATCGTCCATTCAAAAATATTGATGGAATAAAATTTTTAAATCATCAAGGCGGTTGTGGTGGCATTCGTCAAGATGCTGCTGTACTTAGTAAATTATTAGCAGCCTATGCCGATCATCCAAATGTTGCTGGTGTTACAGTATTGAGTTTAGGTTGTCAAAATTTGCAATCGCAAGATTTTTTGAATGACTTGAAAGAAAGAAATCCGAACTTTAGTAAACCATTGTTCATTTACGAACAACAACAATCGCAAAGTGAAGAGCAATTAATATCGGATGCCATTAAACAAACATTTTTAGGGTTAATTGAAGCCAATAAAATTGAAAGAAAACCAGCCCCAATTACAGAATTGGTATTGGGAGTTAAATGTGGTGGAAGCGATGGTTTTAGTGGTATTTCAGCAAATCCTGCAGTAGGTTATACTAGTGATTTATTGGTAGCTATTGGAGGTAAAGTTTTGTTAGCAGAGTTCCCTGAATTGTGTGGTGCTGAACAAGACTTAATTGATAGAACCAAAGACGAAGAAAAGGCTCATAAGTTTATGATTTTAATGAAAGCCTATAGCGATTCTGCTGAAAGAGTTGGTTCTGGTTTTCACATGAACCCAAGTCCAGGAAACATTAAAGATGGATTAATTACTGATGCTATAAAAAGCAATGGTGCAGCAAAAAAAGGAGGCACTTCTCCAGTTGAAGATGTATTAGATTATACTGAACCTGCAATAAAATCAGGCTTAAGTTTAGTATGTACTCCAGGTAACGATGTTGAAGCAACAACAGGTAAAGCTGCAAGTGGAGCAACATTAATATTGTTTACAACTGGTTTAGGAACACCAACAGGTAATCCTGTTTGTCCAGTAATTAAAGTTGCTACAAATACAAATTTAGCAACAAGAATGGCCGATATTATTGATATTAATACAGGAGGGGTGATAGATGGAGAAAAAACAATTGAGCAAATGGGTGAAGAAATTTTAGAATACTGTATTCAAGCTGCAAGTGGCGAAGTAATTCCTAAAGCAGTTTTACTTAATCAAGATGATTTTATTCCATGGAAACGTGGAGTTAGTTTGTAAATTGTTGAATAATGTTATAGTGTAGAAGAGTGCGACGCAACTGATGTTGCACAAAGAACTTAAGTTGATAACAAAAAACCTAAACCCGATAAAACATTCATGTTTTATCATCATTATAAAGACAGCGTTATGAAAAAGTTTCTTGATGAAAATTTTCTGTTAACAAATAAAACAGCAGAAAAATTATATCATGAGTATGCCAAAGACATGCCAATCATAGATTATCATTGTCACTTACCTCAACAACAAATTGCAGAGGATAAGAACTTTGAAAACCTATCTCAAATTTGGTTGTATGGCGATCATTATAAATGGAGAGCAATGCGTACCAATGGCATTGACGAACGTTATTGTACTGGAGATGCAACAGATTACGAAAAATTTCAGCAATGGGCTGCAACTGTGCCTTATACTTTGCGTAATCCTTTATACCATTGGACTCATTTAGAATTGCAACGCTATTTTGGAATTACTGAATTATTAGATAGTAGCAGTGCAAGACGAATTTATGATGAGTGTAGTGAGAAACTTCGTTCACCAGAGTACAGCGTTAAAAACTTACTTCGAAAAATGAATGTTGTAACTG
>JAGOUF010000436.1 GCA_018061385.1 Chitinophagaceae bacterium
TAATTCAACCCTAAAAGTTTCCGAATTAAAGAAAATGGTTGGTGAACGAGTTATACAATTAACCAATGGGCTGCAAAAACCCACTAGTAGAAATGAAACCAATAATTACGATTGGGTAATTTGGTAATTGCACTAATTTCCAAAATTGAAGTTTGTATATTTAAGCAACTAAATGCTTCAATGTGAAAAAAGCCACATGCATATTTATTTCAATAATATTTTTATATGCTGCAATTGCACAGCAAAAAGTTACGCTTAAACAACAAATAAGCTTAACCCATGTTGATGATATTATTGCCAATAGTAAACAAAGTACATTCTTAGTAAAGGGGGGTAATAATTATACTTTAATAGATCAATCTTCTAAAATTCAATTAGGTACTGTTCAGGTAGATGTTGGTAGCTTAGGTTTGCCAGGTTTTGGTCAAACTTATTTATGGAGAAATTCAAGTTTTTTACTTTCCAGTGGAAGCGAAATTTTACAAGTAAATGTTGTAGAAAATAATATAGATACACTATTTAAATCCATTGAATTTCCTGAATTTATTGTTCAATATGCACCTGCACCTTGGAATGATAGCTTGTTAATTATTGCAACAAAAATTTATAAAGTAGATAAGAATGGTAATGTAGGTTTTTTTAAAGCCGATGCTAAAAAAAATACCATTTATGATGACACAAAAAATTGTAGATTATTGGTATACAATATCTACACTAAAAAAATTCACCAACAGGTAAAAATAAACTTTGCAATCACCACCTTTGCAAGTGGATTATTTAATACCAGCATTCTTGCAGGAACATTTGAAGGGGATATTTTTAAAATCGATTCTTCTTTAAATATACAACTCATTACACATGCATTTAATAGTCCAATACATTCTGTTTTAACACAACAAAATTTCATTATCTCTGCACCGCATATAGCACCAAAATATATTGGTAATGAAGCTGCTGGTACAATTAGTTTGTATAATAGCGAAGACAAAACAAGTAGAGTTATACAATTGCCCATTGATACCCCTTATGTTGAATCTCAAAGTGGTTTAAATCCTGCACCATCTAATCAAATTAAAAAAATATTCTCTTTTCCGCAACAGCAATCTATTTTAGTAAACTACGGGTATAAAAGATTGCTTCAAATAAACTTAGCTCAAAAAAATAAACTTGAGTACAAGGTAATTTCTAATGCCGTAACCTTTTATTGCTTTAATAAAGACAGTAGTTTGTTGTTGGCTTCAACAGCCGATATGCCTGGCATTTTTGGGGTAAGTGGGGATATTGCTTTATACGATTTAAAGCAACAAAAATTTCAACCATCATTTAATAAGCCATTGACAAAAGAAAAATTTAAAGAAATATATAAATTGTATGATAAAAATGGGAACTACCATATATTGGGGTATAAACCAAATTATGGAATAAACGATTCGTTAATTATATTTTCAAGCAACAAGACCGAACCTACATATTTTGTTGGTAAAAATTGCAGTTTTATAATCGATGAAACTGCAAATACACTTTTATTGGTGAAGTCTAGTACTAAATTGTTTGGTAAACTTCATCTAGAAAATCTACGATTAAATAGCTATGATTTTTTTATTGGTGAAAAGTATTACAATAGAAACGATGCAGATAGTATTGACAATGAAATCTTCACAACGCAAATAGATACAAGAAAATTTATTAATAAAGACTTGCCATATCAATTTTCAAATGTACATGCACTTACAAGCAATAAATATTTAGTAGTGGGTAGTAATCCATCAGCAACTAAAACACTCTACAGAATTGTATTGATTGACTCATTGGGTAAAACAATTTTTAAATTGAATGATTTTGATGCTGGATATATTGTAGATGTTTGCATTGTTTCAAACTCAAAAAAATATTTCGCGTTCAACTACTCTTTAAAAAATGAACAAGTATTTGAAGTATGGGATGTAGAATTACAAAAAAATGTTTTTACTAAAAAAATTCCTGCAAAACAATCATTAAGTAACTATTGTTTCGATAAAACTAGAGATGTGCTTTGGTTTTCTACCGATATAAGTGGCCAAACACAGCAAGTTTTTAAAGTAGATTTAACTTTAACTGTTATACAAGCTAAACTAATTTTTTCCGATCCTCAGTATTTTAGTTTTCAGGTAGATGAAACCAATAATTTAATTGTATCTCAAAGCTATAATCAAATAAGAGTAGCTCGTTTGAGCGATAGAAAAGAACTTTGGGCTGATAACCCACTTACGTCATCTTTTAAAATTAAACATAAAGATTTTGGCTTTACTTTCTCAACTGAGTCAGAACATTATTATGTTAATTCAATATTTAGCAATATTTATTTTAGTGCTTTTGTTGGATATAAACCAGTAGAAATTTTAAATAACTATTTGTACAAAGCTGAAAAAACTGCAATAGATAATTTAGCATTTGTTTATAACAATCATGCATACTTACCAAGTGATTTTGATGTTTATTTCAACCGACCTGATTCTGTTTTATTGTTTTCTGGATCAACCAATAGTAATTTTAATCAATTGGTAAATACGATAGTTGAGAAAAGAAAGAAAAAGACGAATGTTGTTGATTTGAATACTGTTTTAACCAACAGTCCAACATGTACAATACTCAATAAAGAAGCGATTAAAGATTTCACTAAAGAGCAACAAATTAAAATTACTGTAAATGCAACAGCTAAAAATGGTGCTACTATAAAAGCTATTCATGTGTTAGATAATGGGGTGCCAATATTTGGAAAAAATGGATTTATAGTAAAGCCTACAAACAATGCAATAGAGCAATCAATTGAAATTGCATTAATACGTAATGTAAATAATATGCAATTATTTGTTGAAGACAACAATGGATTGGTTTCATCTTCAGAAAACCTAGTTGTAATTGCCGATTTTAATA
>JAGOUF010000438.1 GCA_018061385.1 Chitinophagaceae bacterium
CAAGTGAACAATACAAAAAAGGCATGGCTTTACACGATGCAAAAAGCCATTTAATAAACGAAAAGGAAAGTATGTTTAGTAGAGAACAATTAAAAGATTTTCGTAAAAAAATGATTGCAGAAAATGCAAAAAACAATGGCGATATGGCGGCATTGTACTTGAGCAAGCCATTATAACAAATTAATAGTTTGGTTTAAAAAACATTTTTATACAGAATAATTTTTTACGCCAAATAGGTTTCTTTTTACTAACCAATATCTCGTTGAAATTTTTAAAGAAAAAAGCACTTCTTGCAACGCTCCACTTGGGGTGAAAATGATGAATCATTTGTTGAAGAATATTTTTTGTACGTTCATCTTTTATGGGTGCAGTAGCCAAGGTTTTTAGTTCATTTAACTTAAACTCAAACTGATTTTTTATTGTATCTTTTTTCTTCTTGTTTTTTGAATCTCGTGTACCAATAGTATTGGTTTCGTGTTGGCGATATTTTACTAAAGTTTTATCTACAAATTTAATTCCATTGTTTCCAGCAGCACAAAAGCCAATCCATAAATCAAACAACATTTTTGGTGGAAAAGGTAAAATCTTTTGTACCAATTCTTTCTTCATTAAAATTGTATGCCCAGGTACAGAATTAGACAATAAAAAAGGTGCTCCACTATAATAAGTTTTCATATTCATTATAGTAGTAAACGATTTATTGAGTGATTGTCCACTTGCGTCAACCAATAAAGAATTTGAATAAACTGCATCATGCTCTCCAATGGCATTTACCAAAATTTCAATTTTATTCAATTCCCAAATATCATCTTGGTCTGAAATGGCAATAAACTTTCCCCTACAACTTGCAATTGCCTTTTCAAATGTTTTTGTTACACCACTATTTTGTTGATTAATATGAAGAATAATGTTAGAAAATTTTTCTTGGTATTGCTGAATAATAGCTACTGTATTGTCTTTAGAACAATCATCAACAATTACAATTTCAATAGGAGTATATGTTTGCTGTATAATCGAATCTAATTGTTCACCAATATATTTTGCTCCATTATAAGAAGCCATTGCTATTGAAACTAATGATTGATTATTGTGCATATTCTTACAAAATAAAACTACTATTTGAGTTTGTTTATAACTGATTTAAAATATAAACATAGCAATATTAAATGAATACTATTTTTATGCCTAGAAAAAGATATTGAATGCACGTTTTAATTGTAGCTGATTGTAAAATACCTGTAATAAAATATGGGGGAATTGCCAGAATGATTTGGTGGTTGGGCAAGCATTTAACTCAACAAGGCATAACGGTGAGTTATGTAGTACAAAAAGGTTCTATCTGCTCTTTTGCAAAAGTATACGAGTTAAAAAAAGATATCCCATTTGAACAACAAATTCCTGAAGGAATTGATATTGTTCATTACAATGGTTATGCAGATGGCAACATTACTACTCCTTTTGTTGTTACAGAACATGGAAACATTAACGACACGTCTGTTGTTTTTCACCCCAATTCAATTTTTGTTTCACACAACCATGCACAACGTTTTGGTGCAACTGCTTATGTACACAATGGTTTAGATTTTGACGATTACGAAAAGCCCAATTTTACTACCAAAAGAAACTACACACATTTTTTAGCTGATGCTGCTTGGAAAGTAAAAAATGTAAACGGTGCTATAAAAATTGCAAAACAAGCCAAAGAAAAATTAGCTGTTTTAGGCGGTGTACGTTTTAATTTTAATATGGGCATTCGTTTTACGTTTGATACCCATGTACAATTTTATGGGCAAGTTGGCGGAACTCAAAAAACACAACTCATCAATGGTTCTAAAGCATTGCTATTTCCTGTTTTGTGGCACGAACCATTTGGCATTGCATTAATAGAAAGTTTGTACTATGGATGCCCGGTTTTAGGAACTCCTTATGGAAGTTTACCAGAATTAATTAATAATGAAGTTGGGTTTTTATCGAATAGTTACAATGAGTTAGCCAATGCTTTAAAAAATTGTCAACAGTACAATAACAAACATTGCAGTAATTATGTAGTTGATAATTTTTCTGCAAAAAGTATGACAGAAAAATACATTGCTTACTATGAAAAAGTATTGAATGGTGAACAATTAAACAGCACCCTTCCACAATTAAAACAATCAGTACCTAAGTATTTGGAAATGGTTGAGTAAGAAAATTTAGCTACAGCAATAAGCGATTTTAATTTTTTAAATCATTCAAAAGTAAAACCAATAGCAACCCAATTGACTATTTACTAAATACCCAATTATACTGTTTGAAAAATTGAACCCAGTTGAAAGAGAAGTACATTATTGTATATTTACAAAAAGTAGAAAAATGATAATTGAAAGAACATCTAAAGAAGTGGTTTTTCGTTTACCATCTTCAACCAAATTAAAAGATTTACAAGATATTGCCAACTTATTTGCTTTTAAAGAAATAGCTCAAAAATCAAAAGCAACTCAAAAGAATGTTGATGAATTGGTAAAAAAAATCAAGAAGGGACGCTGGGATAAAACAAAACAGAAATTAGGATTATGAGAGTTGTAGTTGATAC
Source organism: Chitinophagaceae bacterium (assembly GCA_018061385.1). Lineage (GTDB taxonomy): Bacteria > Bacteroidota > Bacteroidia > Chitinophagales > Chitinophagaceae > UBA1930. Next base: position 2,573 of record JAGOUF010000438.1, read on the forward strand.
GAATATTGTATTCAGTGCCATACTCAATACAAATAGTAAAATTTCAAAAATTATTTTACAACCTAAGTCCAAACTAAATTTATATTCAACAGACCAGCTTCAATATGAAATAGCTGAACATTGGGCTAAGCTTAGAAAAATATCCAAGTATTCAGAAATTGATCTTCACAGAACATCTACATTAATCATCTCCAAAATAAAATTTATTAGTGTTCAGTTAATCCCTAAAAATTTATTTATTGCAGCCGAAAAATTGACCAACAATATTGATATAGATGATACAGAATTTGTTGCACTAACGGATCACATTCAAGGCAAACTTTGGACGGGTGATAA
>JAGOUF010000437.1 GCA_018061385.1 Chitinophagaceae bacterium
CCATTGCTTTTAATTCTCCACTTATAACATCTCTAAACGAGTTTGCATTTTCAATAATTCCTGCATCACCCTTTAGTGCATTGGTTTTAAGGCTATCCGTTTTTTGCAATAAAACATTTCCATATTGATGAATTGCAGCAACATCTTCAGCAATAAATTGATTTTTTAAAGAAAAATAAGCATCCAATACTTGTTGAAAAGAGGTATTGAAAGTATCAGAATTTTTGCTCTTAACCATTGGTTGTAAAGGTTGTTCTTCTACCACTGGTTTTTCATCTTTACCGCCACAAGCAACTAAAAAAGAAATTAAAACTACTGTTATAAATTGTTTCATAAAGTATATTATTTTTTGCAAAGGTAATTAACTGTTTTTACTTGTTTATAGTCTTCTTGGTTTCTTAGTCTTTCATCTATTACATTTGCGGCTGAAAATGGTTTATTAAATTACTAGTTACAATTTTACAATATGTTATTAGGGTTGCAAAATGTTACGTTTGAATTTGGTGCAAGAGTTATTGTTGAAGATGCTACATGGCATATACAACCAGGAGAAAGAATTGGTTTAATTGGATACAATGGAACCGGAAAATCTACTTTACTTAAAGTATTGGTAGGGCAATATACACCTAGCAGAGGAACTGTTGAAAAAGGTAGAGAAACTACCATTGGTTATTTACACCAGGATTTATTGAGTTTTGATACCAATGAATCTATTGTAGAAGTTGCAATGGGTGCTTTTGAAAAAGTAAAAGCATTAGAAAAAGAAATTGATGAGTTGGGTAAACGTTTAGAAACTGAATATGAAGATGAAGCATTGCTTTTGTTGTACAGTGAACGTTTGCATGATTTAGAAGTTGCTGGTGGTTATACCATACATCATAGAACTGAAGAGGTTTTACAAGGCTTGGGTTTTGAGAATCAACATTTACAAAGACCCTATAAAGAGTTTAGTGGAGGTTGGAGAATGAGGGTGTTGTTGGCAAAAATGATTTTACAACAGCCCGATGTTTTGTTATTGGATGAACCTACCAATCACTTGGATTTACCAAGTATTGAGTGGTTGGAAAAATATTTATTACATTATCAAGGTAGTGTAGTAATTGTAAGTCACGATAAATTTTTCTTAAACCGAATGGTGAATAAAATTGTAGAAGTGTATCAACAAGAGTTACACATTTACAGTGGCGATTATGAATATTATGAAGCAGAAAAAGCCATTCGTATAGATATGCAACAAAAGGCTTACGAAAATCAGCAAGATTATATACGTCAGCAAGAACGATTTGTAGAACGCTTTAAAGCCAAAGCTAGTAAGGCTGCTGCTGCACAAAGTATAGTAAAACGTTTAGACAAAATTGAACGTATTGAAAATGTACAATTAGAAAGACCTAATATTAAAATTAATTTTCAGGTAGATAAACAACCGGGAAAAATTATTGCTTCGGTTAAAAATGTAAGCAAGAGTTTCGGTGATATTCAAATTGTAAAAAATGGTAATGCCGAAATTGATAGAGGCGATAAAATTGCTTTGATTGGTGCTAACGGAAAAGGTAAATCAACTTTACTTAGAATTATTGCAGGCACTGAAACTTTTGAAGGTGCAAGAGAATGGGGGCATAATGTACAAGAAAGTTTTTATGCCCAACATCAGCTAGAAGCATTGAATTTAAACAATACCATTTTAGATGAAATGTCGGAATGTGGTAGTAAAAAAACAGAACTTGAATTGAGGGCTTTATTGGGATGTTTTTTATTTAGTGGAGACGATGCCGATAAGAAAATTAAGGTATTGAGTGGAGGTGAAAAAGCTAGGGTTGCATTGGCAAAAGTAATTGTTAGTAAAAGTAATTTTTTAATGCTAGATGAACCTACGAACCACTTAGATATGCACAGTGTAGAGTTATTGGCAGAAGCATTAAATAAGTATGAAGGCAGTTTAATATTGGTTAGCCATGATCGTTATTTTATTTCTAAAACGGCTAATAAAATTTGGGAAATTGTTGATCATGAAATTAAAGAGTTTAAAGGAACTTATGCCGAATGGGTAGCTTGGAACGAACGTATGGCTAAACAAAAAGCATTGGCCGAAAAAGAAGCTGCTGTAACTATAAAAAAAGAAGTGGTTGTTGAAAAAAAGAAAGAACAAAAACCTCAACAAAGCAATCATGAACTTACTACGCTGAAAAACGATTTAAAACAATTGCAAAAGAAGTTTGCAAAAATTGAAGAAGAAATTGCAAGTATTTCTAAAAGAAAAGAACAAATAGAATTAGACTTGGCAAAGCCAGATATTTATACCAACCATACAGAGTTTGCTAAAAAAGAAACTGAGTATAAAAAAGTACAAGAAGAAAAAAAGCAAGCAGACGTTAAGTACGAAAAAATGTTTGAAGAAATAATGGAATTAGAAAGCAAAATAGGGTAGTAGTGAAGGTTACTTATATATAAAGCTCAATTCTAAAATATAGTTTCTTTTACTTTGTTCTACCAGTGCAAGTTTTAAAATTTTAGGTTTTGCTTTTTCAATATCATCAAATTTTAAGAAGGCAACTTCTCTAAGTCTATTACCACTTGGTAATGGTAGAAAGTATACATAATCTGTACTTAAGCAAACCCTCATATTGGTAAGTGCAGCTTCAAATTCTTTCTTAGCATCAGGTAATTCTTGAAAACCAGCTTTAGTATATACTACCATTGCTGTGTCTTTAGTTTTCCTTGAGCCAGTACAAATAAATGGTTGTAGATTACCTAAACAGCCTTGCCAGCTTTGTTTTTGAAAAACAGGAAGTTGTGTTTTTAACAATCCAACAAACATAAAACTGTTGATAGGTTCATTCATCATTATTTTATGATAATACGGAGGTTTACCACTTTTTATTTTTAAAAATACTGTGTAACTACTGTCCAC
>JAGOUF010000439.1 GCA_018061385.1 Chitinophagaceae bacterium
AACACATTATACATGCATCTGGAAAAGTAAGGGTTGATAAAATTGACAATATGGGCATTGTAAATACAGAAACCAATGAAAGAACCCATCATCTAAGATTGATTAAACGATTCTTATAAAATCAATCTTGATCTTTACAAAATACTCTTCGAAGCTTGTAGCTTCGCAAGTTATATTTTATTGCCTTAGGCGATTTTTTCAAAATCAAAGTCCACTTCAAATTCCCAAAATACAACTCGTTCACAAACAAAAAAACCTCAATACTTTTGAAGCATTGAGGTTTAAATTATGTAGAAGAATAGATTACTCCACTAAGTGCATGGCATAAGCAAAATGTGTTACAACACCCGGTAAAGCCAACCAAAAAAATGGTCTCCAAGTTGGGTTCAATAACATGGTTACAATTATAACCAACCAAATTAAAAAGAATATCCAATTTTTTGTTCTCGATTTGTTTACGGCTTCCATGTGTAATAAATTTTGGCAAAGATAAGGTTGCAAACTATTTGCTCCAACCTAAGTTTTAATGTTGAATATTTTTTGTTGAATTGCTTGCAGAAGAAACTTTGGGCTTCTCTTTATCAATAAACAACATTTTAAAAGCAATAAAAATAAGCATCATGGCAAAAAATTTCTTAACGGTAGTTTCAGAAACCGACAATGCCAATTTGCTACCCAAAAGTCCACCAACCAAAAATGACGCAGATACAATTAATACCACTTTTACATCAATATGTCCTTGTTTATAGTATTGTGTTACTGCCAACAATCCTACTGGCAAAAGCAAAATGCCCAACGAAGTGCCTTGAGCTTTAAGTTGAGAAAAGCCTAAGAAAAATACCAATGCTGGAACAATTACAATACCTCCACCAATACCAATTAGGCCACTAAGCATGCCAGCAACCACACCAATAATGATGAGAATTAAAATAGTGGTAAATGTCATTTTTTTCAATTGAAATTATTTTACAAATTCTTTGTTGTACAATTGAATGGCATCTTCAATAATTTTTAATGCCATCGATTTATCGCCAAACTCATCCACTTTTACAGTTTTGTTTTCAAGCTTTTTGTACTCCTCAAAAAAGTGACGCAATTCATCGAAAAAATGTTTAGGCAATTCTTCAATATTGCTGTAATGGTTTACACCAGGATCGTTGGCAGAAACGGCAATTATTTTATCATCGCCTTCGCCACCATCAATCATTTGCATTACGCCCAATACTTTTGCTTCCATTAAAGTAAGTGGATCTACAGGTATTGAACTAATGACTAAAATATCTAATGGATCTTTATCATCTCCATAAGTTTGTGGAATAAAACCATAGTTACAAGGGTAGTAAAAAGAAGAAAAAATAACCCTATCCAATTTCAACAATCCACTAGGTTTATCAATTTCATATTTGCAACGGCTGCCTTGAGGAATTTCAATGATAGCGTTAACTACTCTAGGAGCTTCTTCACCTGGAGTTACGCCATGCCAAGGATGTAAAACGTGTTTTTGCATATTTTTTATTTAATTAAAGTAAAGCCCAACCAAGTTGCAAGAATTGCTAAAATGATGGTTGCCAATACATATAAAGTTGCTAAGATAAAGCGTTGTTGTTGTAGTAATAATAAAACATCCCAGCTAAATGCCGATAGTGTTGTAAATCCTCCACAAAAGCCTGTAACCAACAACAATTTATACGACAATTGTTCGGCTGAGTTTTTTAAAATCCAAGCCATTAATAAACCAATCAAAAAGCTACCCAATATATTTACCAGCCAAGTTGCTAATGGAAATGCTGTAGAGGTAATATACCAAGCAACTATATAACGCAACATACTGCCAATGCTGCCACCAATGCCTACCAATAAAACATTTTTTAGCATTACATATTGGGATTGAAAGTGTACGTGAAATCTATTTGCCAAATATTGTTGCTTAAAATGGCTTTTACTTTTCTGCCTACTTTATCGTAGGAGTTTTTATAGTTGATGATGGTTTCTGTAGGCGTAATATTTTCTATGGTAACCTCTTGCATCGAAGCTTCTGAATATTGTTTGCGTTTGGCTGCAGGCAATTGTCTAAATGTTTGTTCGGCTTCTTGCAACAATGTTTTGTTTTTTTCATTTGCAATCATATAAAAGTTGGCTTTTATAAAATTGCCTTGTTGGCAAGCTGCTACAAATTCTCTTGCAGCATCAAGTGCATCTGTTGCTGGGGTGTAGTTTGCAGGGTTACTACAGCTGCAAAACAAAAAAATAGTGAGCAATAAACCAAGTGCATGTTTCATAACTGTAGCAAAGGTAAAGTGAAAAAGTATTGTGTTAGAAACTGTTTAAAATGATAGCAGAAGTTTATCATTTAAGTAGCTTTATTTTTTATAAAACTCTTTCTCCATTTAACCCTAATTTGTATTTTCTTTTTACCAAAAACAATAAAAAAGGCAGCCAAAATAGCTGCCCAAAAAATAAAAGCCGAAAAATGATGAATTATCGTTGATGCATTTTCTTTGCATATTCTGCTTCTTCTGCCTCATACTCTTTATCGTAAGCTCTAATAATGGCTTTTACCAATCGGTGTCTTACAACATCTTCCTCATTCAATTCTACATGTGCAATGCCATCAATATTTTGCAAAATTCGCATGGCTTTATCTAAACCACTTCGTTGATTTCGGGGTAAATCTATTTGTGTCGGATCGCCAGTAATAATGGCTTTTGCACTAGCACCAATACGTGTTAAAAACATTTTTAATTGTAAGTCGTTCGTGTTTTGGCTTTCATCTAAAATAATGAATGCATTGTCTAAAGTTCTTCCTCTCATATACGCCAATGGAGCAATTTCAATGGTACGTGTGCTCATATAATAACCCAATTTATCGGCAGGTATCATATCGTCTAAAGCATCGTACAAAGG
>JAGOUF010000440.1 GCA_018061385.1 Chitinophagaceae bacterium
AGATAAAGCATCACTTAAAGAAGTTGAAACATTTACTGTTGGTAAAGACCGTGAAATGGATATGTACTTAGCTGCATTTGATGTGTTGGGTTCACTAGCTCATACAACCATGCTAGAAAGTGTTGGATTGTTAACCAAAGAAGATTTAGAAGTTCTTAAAATTGAGTTGAAGAAAATTTATCAAAACATACAACAAGGAAATTTCTCTTTGCAAGATAATGTAGAAGATATTCATTCTCAAGTAGAATTAATTTTAACAGAAAGGCTCGGCGACGTTGGTAAAAAAATTCATAGTGCAAGAAGCAGAAACGATCAAGTTTTGGTAGATGTAAAACTTTTTTTACGCAACGAAATAGAAGAAATCGTAAATGCCATTCAACCATTTTTTCAATTGCTACAACAACAAAGCGAAGAGTTTAAAAATCATTTATTTCCCGGCTATACGCATTTACAAATTGCTATGCCAAGTAGCTTTGGTTTATGGTTTGGTGCTTATGCCGAAAGTTTGGTAGATGATGTTACAACTTTGCATGCAGCATATAAAGTGGTCAATAAAAATCCATTGGGCAGTGCTGCTGGTTATGGTTCTTCGTTTCCAATAAACAGAACATTAACTACTCAATTATTAGGGTTTGAAAATTTGAATTACAATGTTGTGTATGCACAAATGGGCAGAGGAAAAGCTGAAAGAATTACTGCACAAGCTTTAGCAAATGTGGCTGACACTTTAAGTAGGTTGAGTATGGACATGACGCTATACTTAAATCAGAATTTTGACTTTGTTTCTTTTCCTGTTGAACTAACAACTGGCAGCAGCATTATGCCACACAAAAAAAACCCAGATGTTTTTGAATTAATCAGAAGTCATTGCAATAGAATAAAAGCATTGCCCAATGAAATAACAATGATGACTACCAATTTGCCAAGTGGTTATCATAGAGATTTACAATTGTTGAAAGAACATTTGTTTCCTGCATTTCAAACATTGAAAGATTGTATTAACATGGCTTCGTTAATGCTAAGCAATATTTCTATCAAAAAAAATATTGTAGCCGATGAAAAATACAAGTACATATTCAGTGTAGAGGAAGTAAATAAATTGGTATTGCAAGGTGTTCCTTTTAGAAATGCTTATAAACAAGTTGGCTTAGCAATTGAAGCCAATAAATTTACTTATTCAACAGAAGTAAATCATACACACGAAGGAAGTATTGGCAATTTGTGTACCAAAGAAATTGCTACAATGATGAATGAAACCTTGGATTTATTTGAGTTTAAAAAAGTACATACAGCAATTAATGCGTTGCTGAAATAGTAAACCGTTGAACTATTAATTGCAGTTTCCATGAATTGATTCATCAAAAAAAATTATCAAATAATTTTAATTTACGTAATTTTTTTACCCGAATTTTGAAGCATGTTGCGTAGACTAGGATTTTTGTTATTGCTTGTAATAGTTGGTTGTTCTAAACTTCATGCACAAACCGATACATCTTTTTGGTTTGTTGCTCCAGAGGTTACTAGTGGTCATGCAGATAGGCCAATTTATTTACGTTTTACAGCTTTATCTCAGGATGCAATAGTTACCATTACACAACCAGCCAACAACAATTTTGTACCAACTGTACTAAATATTTCAGCCAATACTACACAGTCAATTGACTTAACATCGGTCATAGATATTATTGAAACAAAACCAGCCAACCAAATATTAACCACAGGTTTACTCATAAGAAGTACTGCATTTATCACAGCTTATTATGAAGAGGCTTCGAATAACAATCCAGAAATTTTTGCATTGAAGGGACGCAATGCTTTGGGCAACTCTTTTTTTATACCTGCACAAAATGTAATGGGCAATAGTGGCTCCCCCACTCCAAAACCTTATAATTCTTTTGATATTGTTGCAACAGAAGATGCAACTATTGTAACCATAACGCCAAGTGCTGATATTGATGGACACTCTGCTGGAATACCATTCAACATTACACTAAATAGGGGTCAAACATATTCAGCAACGGCTACAAGTAATTTGGCAAGTAACCATTTAATGGGTAGTGTAGTAATCTCTACAAAGCCTATTGCTATTACTATTAAAGATGATACCATTACAGGTGGCGGTTATGCTACTTGTTCAGATTTAGCAGGCGATCAATTGGTGCCTTTATCATTGGTTGGTACAAAATATATAAGCTTGCCAGGTTATTTAAGCAATCCAAGCACTCAGCCAAGCGATATTGTTTTTGTTTTAGCAACACAAAACAATACTACTGTAACCATAAATGGAACAATGGTTGCCACTTTAAATATTGGTGAAACACATAAACAAAATTCATTTAACAATGTGTATTATATAGAAACCAGTAAACCTGTATATGTATTGCACTTGTCTGGTTTTGGCTGCGAAGTTGGTCAAGCTTTATTGCCTCAGCTAGAATGTTCAGGTTCACGAACAGTTGGTTTTACACGATCTGTAAATTCACCATTATTTGCCAATATTTTAGTGCCAATAGGTGGCGAAGGAAACTTTACGTTTAATGGAAATACAAGCACCATAAATGCTGCTCAATTTAATGATGTACCCAATACAAATGGTGCATGGAAATATGCAAGGATTTCAATTGGTACAAACGAAATGCAACCAGGAGCAACGGCAATTGTAAAAAACAGTGTAAAAGATTTTCATTTAAGTATTATACATGGAGATGTTTTAACTGGATGTAGATATGGATATTTTTCAGATTACAATCGTTTTGAGGCCAACAATTCTAGCAATGCAACACCCATTAAACCTGGCTGTAAAGGTGACACATTAAAGCTGTATTGTGATGTTGGTGCTGCCGAAGGGATAATTTATTCTTGGACAGGGCCCAATGGTTTTACAAGCACTTTG
>JAGOUF010000037.1 GCA_018061385.1 Chitinophagaceae bacterium
GTATTACTCATTGTAACAGTTTCTACTTTATTAATTGGAAATATTACCGCCGTTTTTCAACAATCGGTTAAACGTATGTTGGCTTATTCTAGTATTGCACAAGCAGGCTTTATGTTGTTTGCTTTGTATGCTAAAAACGATTTAGCTAAAGAAGGTATTTTATTGTATTCTGCAGCATATTCATTGGCAACCATTGGTATTTTTGCAGTATTAATTAAGCTTGAAGATCATAGCTATGAAGGCTACAATGGCTTAGCGAAATCCAGTCCTGTATTGGCTATTACATCAACTATATTTTTATTTTCATTGGCTGGTATTCCTTTAACTGCTGGCTTTTTTGCTAAATATTATATGTTGGCTGCTGTATTAAAAACTGGTGGAACTTTTGCAGTAACATTGGTAATTATTGGTGTTTCGTTTGCAGCTGTAAGTGTGTATTATTACTTTAAAGTAATACAAGCTATGTATTTTAAAGAAGGCACACCAACCGTTATGCCTTTTACAAATAGATTTAAATATGCGTTAATAGCATTGGCAATAATTATAATTGTATTGGGTGTTTATCCAGATGCATTATTGGGTTGTTTCTACTTTTAATATCAACTAAAAATTTTAAAACTCATCTATATTTTATAGATGAGTTTTTTTATGCAGTTCTTGTAAACAATACAATGGCAATTATCAAAAAATTAAACATCATTTGCACCAATCAATAAATTAATCCTATAAAATGTACATTTCTCTTTTATCTTTATTCAACCTAATTTTTAATTGAGTACAATGACTATTACTGATTCTTTTTTATTGGCATTTCGTACAGTTAAAGGCAATAAACTACGTACTGGCATTACGGTAACCATTATTGCTTTTGGCATCATGGCATTAATAGGTATTATTACAGCTATTGAAGCCATGAATCAAAGCTTAAAAGAAAGTTTTTCTAGCATGGGAGCAAATGCATTTAGCATTCGATTTAAAGAATCCAATGTTCAATTTGGAAGAAAAAAAATAGAGAAATCTACAAAAGGGAAAGAAAAAAAATCGAATTTAGATAAAGTAATTAGAAAAGAAGATGCTGAATATTTTAAAGCCAATTATCATTTTCCATCGTTGGTAAGTATTTATAGAAGAGGTGGAGGAGGAATAGATTGTAGTTATGAAAATAAAAAAACCAATCCCGTTACAACCATTTTTGGTGGCGATGAAAACTATTTAACTGTTAATGGATACAATATTGTACAGGGAAGAAACTTGAATAATTTAGATGTAAAAAGTGGTAGAAATGTTTGTTTAATTGGTAGCAGTACAGCTTTAAAACTATTTGGCGAAAACCCCGAAAAGCCTTTGGATAAAATTATTAGGGTTGCAGGAATACCTTACAGAGTAATTGGCGTTTTAAAAGCAAAAGGATCTAGTGGTTTTTTACGACAAGATGATGTGGTGATTTCTTCATACACCAATATTTCTCGTTTACAAACAGCATCATCTTCTTTTTTAATTGGTGTAATGGTAAACAATGTTGTAGAATTAGATGTTGCTACAAGTGAAGCTACAGCTGTGTTTAGAGCTGTAAGAAAATTAGAACCAATTGATGCCGATAATTTTGCAATTGAAAAAAGCGACAAGTTTGCCGAATTGTTTATTGGGTTTTTAAGCAGTATTACTGGTAGTGCAGGTGCTATTGGAATGATTACTTTAATTGGTGCAGCCATTGGGTTAATGAATATAATGTTGGTGGCAGTAAACGAACGTACAAGAGAAGTTGGATTAATAAAAGCAATAGGAGGCAAGAGTAGTAATGTAAGGCAACAGTTTCTGTTTGAAAGTGTAATTATTAGTTTAATGGGTGCTTTTTGTGGTATCGTTTTAGGAATTTTAGTGGGAAATATATTTGCCTCTTTTTTAAATACAGGTTTTATAATTCCTTGGAACTGGGTTTTTGCGGGGATAATAATTTGTAGCTTAGTTGGGTTATTGGCTGGAATTTATCCTGCAATGAAAGCTGCTAAACTAAACCCAATTGTTGCATTAAGGTATGAGTAAAGTAAGTTCTAAAACTTAGGGCAATGAATATATTTATCAGTATTGGGTCTTCGAATATAAATAAGAGAAATCTCAATTCCACCTCTGTTTACACTTGCAGTTTTTAATGAAGATGTGTTGATATCGTAAGTTGCACCAAACCTAAAATCGTCAAATTCTAAACCAATATAAGGGATAATGGCATCTTTAAAACGCAACCAAGAACCAGCATAAAAGCTAGTTGGTTTTTCAGCACCTTCGCCACTTACATTAAATTGAAGTGCAGTACCCAAAACAGTTTCATTGGCACCACCTTGCATACTATGCAATGCACTAACATGTAAAGTTGTAGTAGACCCAATGCCAAAATATCCACCACCATGTATAGTAGTTCTTGAGTTTAATAAATAATTGGCACCAGTAAATACTTGTTTAGGGCGTGTAATATGATACATACTTACACCCAAATAATAATTGTTTCTATCGTTGCTACTGCCTGTGTATAAAACCCCTGCATTCAAATCGATATAATTTGATTTTAGGGCAGCAGGGTTGCTAAAAATTTCAGAAGTTACGCCTGTAAAACCTGCAGTAGTTAATTGATCTTCAAATTTTAAACTAGTGGTATTAATTAGCATATTGGCATACGTTGCTTGAAAGCCAACACCAATTTGACTGTAACCATCTTCATCTAACCCTTTGTGAAATGCAGTTGAAACAGATGCATAATTAAATTTAACTGCACCATTTGCACTAGCATCGCTATAAGCCATCATGCCAACACCCCAAGTATCTGTATAGCCAATATTTTTTTGCATTATTTGAAAGTCAACAGAAGCTGTATTGGTTACATAAGCTCTATTAATTTCGGGCCATTGATTTCTGTAATTACCAGCAACCCTAACTGTGCCATTAAACTTACCAGTAAATGCAGGATTTAATGTTAGTGGAGAAGCAAAAAATTGAGAAAAGTGTGGATCTTGAGCTTGTACAAAACTACAACCAAGTAGAAAGAATAATATAAAAATTGATACGTGCTTCATTGTAAAAAAGAGATACCGAAAATAAGGGAAATGCTCCTATAAAATGGATACTGTGAATGTTTTAACAAAAAAAGAAATGACTTATTGGAAAATGATTGACAAATAATTTTATTTTTTAAAAGTTAGTTTAAAATAAATAAGCAATGCACTGAGCAACATAATAATTCCATTGCAAATAATTACTGGTATTAGGTGTAAACTAAAACCATATACTAGCCAAATAATGGTACTTGTAAAAACAATTAACATCATGCTTAGGCTTAAATCGCCAGCACTTTTCATTTTCCAAGTTTTATATACTTGAGGCATAAATGTAATGCTGCTTAAAAAAGCACCGATTAAACCCATTATTTCCACTAGCTCTTTGCTCATATTTTTTAAATTGATATTAAAGATAATCACAAATAAAAAACCTCTAGCATTTAAGTATGGTAGAGGTTTTAAAATAAATTGGTTGTTTATGCTTGTGCAGTTGGACCTCCAAAATTCATTGGAATTTCAACTTGTTCTAAATCTTGTATATGGCCATGTGCAGCTTCATAACGTTCTATATTTTCGGTCATTGCTTTCATAAATCGTTTGGCATGCATGGGTGTAAAAATAATTCTACTTTTTACTTTACTTTTTGGTGTGCCAGGCATTACGTTTACAAAGTCTAAAACAAACTCTGCATGGCTATGTGTAATTATGGCTAAGTTGGCATAAGTTCCTTCAGCTACTTCTTCTGTAATTTCAATATTTAATTGATTGTTTGGTTGTTGTTGTTCCATTTAATTATGTTGAATGTTTAATGTTGAATATTTAGTGTTGAAGTTTTAAGGTTGAGTACTAAGTTTAAAAAAGAAACACAAAACTTACACCCCATAACTTGCCACACACCCTTCTACCTTACCTCAATCTATCTACACTTTTTATCAATTGCTCATCTTTCCAAATGGCTCTTGCAGCCAACAATATCAATGCAGGAATAATGATTGCAACAATTGCTGTAATGCTAATTTTACCTTCGGCAGGAATGAATTTTTTTATTTGAAGATAGTAAACAAATAAATTGAGTAACGATAATGCAAAAGCTGCAATGGTTAATTTCAATTGCAGTTTTCTATCCTTATATAAAAAAATAATGATTAAAGATGCAACAGCCAATGCAACAGTAAGAATCATTAAAATAACATGACTCATGCCGTTTAATTCTTCAAATGTTTTTATATTATCTACATATTTATTGCCACTAAAAAAAGATAATTTTAAAGTAATAAAAGCTGCTGCACTTGCAGCCAAAAGCCAAATTGTTTGTATACGTTGTAACATAAAAAAGGTTTAAGGTTTGAGGTTTGAGGTTGAAGGTTGAAGGCAACTTATACTTTTAACTTTTGCCTTTTACCCTTTGCCTTAACTCTTTAACCCAATTCTGGATATAAATTAAATTGATGCATAAACTCATTTACACTGGCTTTTGTTTTAGAAAGTACACTTGCGTCATCTGCATTCATTAAAGTTGTATCAATAGCATCTACAACAAAATTCATGTGTTCTTCTTTCATTCCTCTTGTTGTAATTGCAGCAACACCAAACCTAATGCCACTGGTTACAAAAGCACTTTTGTCATCGTAAGGAACCATGTTTTTATTAGCAGTAATATCGGCATGCCCCAAAGTAATTTCAGCTTTTTTACCACTAATATTTTTGTTACGTAAATCAATTAACATTAAATGATTATCAGTTCCACCACTAATAATATTGTAACCTTTATTTACAAAAGCTTTTGCCATTGCTTGTGCATTGCTTTGTACTTGCTTTGCATACACAGTAAATTCATCTGTCAAAATTTCGCCAAAGGCAATTGCTTTACCAGCAATTACATGTTCTAATGGGCCACCTTGTGTACCAGGAAAAACAGCCATATCTAATAAATGGCTCATCATTCTAATATTTCCTTTTACATCTTTTAAGCCAAATGGATTTTCGAAATCTTTACCCATCATAATTACGCCACCTCTTGGACCACGTAAAGTTTTATGTGTAGTTGATGTTACAAAATGACAGTGATTGAAAGGAGAAGACAACAATCCTTTTGCAATTAATCCTGCAGGATGAGCAATATCGGCCCAAACAAAAGCACCAATTTCATCGGCAACTTTTCTAATTCTTGCATAATCAATATCTCTACTATAAGCACTAGCACCACAAATAATAACTTTTGGCTTTACTTCACGGGCCTTGGCTTCCAACATTTCATAATCAATTAAACCTTCTTCTTTTGTTACACCATAAAAATGTGGTTTGTATAATTTACCACTAAAATTTACAGCAGCACCATGTGTTAAATGACCACCCATACTAAGGTCTAAACCTAATATATCATCACCAGGTTGTAAAATGGCCAACAACAATGCAGCATTGGCTTGTGCACCACTATGAGGTTGAACATTTGCATATTCAATTCCAAAAACTTCTTTCAATCTATCAATGGCCAATTGTTCAGTTTGGTCAACAATTTCGCAGCCACCATAATATCTACGACCAGGATAACCTTCAGCATATTTATTGGTCATTACGCCACCCATGGCTTGCATTACTTGCAAACTGGTAAAATTTTCAGATGCAATTAATTCAATACCCCTTCTTTGTCTTAATAATTCTTGATGAATAAGATCGAAAACCTGAGTGTCTCTTTGCATGATATTTTCTTTACAATTTAGTAGATGGCTGAGTAATGTAAAACTCATTGAGTTGCAAATTTAACCGTTACGAGTTTGTAAGCAATGTTTTGTTGAGATTGTTTTTCATAGAAGCTCAACTGTATAATATAAATGAGCAGCAGTCCTGCTTTTCACTGCAAGTCCTCGCCATTCGTTCCTCATAGCTGTGGGCTTTTCGTTGCAATCAGGGCTAGGTTTTGAGCTGTAGTAACACAGAAGAAGATGAACCACCCCCTAGCCACTCTTCCATGGAGGGGAATTGGTTGCTGCTATTCTGTGGTCGTTTGTTGTTTTCGGTATTCTCATTTACCTCTTGAGTAGTGTTTGATGTTGTTGGGTTCTCATTCCCCTCCTTTGGAGGGGTTAGGGGTGGTTGTCTCTCCAAACTCTTTTACAATATAATTTTCCAACAATTCCAGTACGTCTAATATTCTTAGTTTAACTTCTCCATCGGTTGTTCTAAATACTTTTAAACCTAAACTTTCTAAAAACAATTGTCTTGTTGCATCGTATTCAACTTTACCTTCATGACTAACACCATCAATTTCTACAACCAACCCCAATGCTTTAACATAAAAATCTACAATGTAGTTTCCAATAATTCTTTGTCTATCGAAATCGATATTATGAAACTGTTTGTTTCTGACTTGTTGCCAAAATAATACTTCACTGTAAATACCAGCTTTTCGTTTTTCTTTTGCAAGTTGTTTTAAGGTTGAGTTGTAGGGTAGTTCTTTTACAAAATTTCGTTTAATAACAGTGCCATTTATGGTTGTTAGTATCTCCATATTTTGTTTTTTATTGTAGTTAATTTTTCTGAACCACCCCTAACCCCTCCATGGGAGGGGAATTTGTATCGCATGTTTTTTAAGGCTTTCGTTTGTGTTTTTCTACTTTTAAAAGTATGAAATTGATTGCTAATATTTTAAATGTTTCTAGTTTTTTGTGTTTCTTATTCTCGTCCATGGGAGGGGAATTAGTTACTGCTGCTTTTATTTTTTTCAAATAAATCTATTTCTTATTCTTTATAAAAGGAAGGCAATTGGTTACTATAGTTTTGAAGTGAGCAATGAGTTTTTTTTGTGTTAGGGAATGAACCACCCTTAACTCCTCGCATGCTTGCAGCTTGGTTTGCAACAAAGGAGGGGAATTTGTATCGCATGTTTTTTAAGGCTTTCGTTTGTGTTTTTCTACTTTTAAAAGTATGAAATTGATTGCTAATATTTTAAATGTTTCTAGTTTTTCGTGTTTCTTATTCTCGTCCATGGGAGGGGAAATGGTTACTGCTGTTTTTATTTTTTTCAAATAAATCTATTTCTTATTCTTTATAAAAGGAAGGCAATTGGTTACTATTATTCTGTAGTAATTTATTTTCTGTGGTTCTTATTCCCCTCCTTTGGAGGGGCTAGGGGTGGTTGGTATTTACACCCTCAAAAAACCTAACTCATACACCATTGGTTGTAGCTTTTCTGTTAAAGCTTTATAGGCTTCTTCAAATGGTTTAAAGTTTACTGGTGCATAATCTCCACTGGCGTTTCTTGCTTGTAATGCTTTGCGTATTTGATACCAACCTACATCACTTCTATTTAGTTTTAATTCTTCTCTTACTGTGTGTACATCGGTATTTGTAAAGTAAGCTTGCCATAATAATTTGCCTTGGTTTAATACATTGATTGCTTCTTTACTTAAACCACCCCTAACCCCTCCAGGGGAGGGGAATTGGTTGCTGCTATTTTGTAGTGGCTTATTGTTTTCGGTATTCTCACACACCTTTTGAGTAGTGTTTGATGTTGTTGGGTTCTCATTCTCTTCCTTTGTGTGGGTTGTGGTGTTGGCATTGTTCCCCTGATTTGCAGATGCTGTGGTGCTTGCATTATTCCCCTCCACTGGAGGGGTTAGGGGTGGTAAATCTACCAAATACCTCACCATAAAATCACTCTCAAATCTTTCAGGACTACCAACTTAATCTTCTGTAAAAGGTATAAAATGATTGACGATACTCCATTGTTTATTGTTCCATTCTAAATTATTGGCACTAGCTGTTAGGTTGCTGCCATTGAATAACATCCATAGTAAACAATCGCTTTTAAACTCGTTGCTTAATGGTTGTGTGGGTTGCAAAAACTGGTCTCTATCGTTGAGCCAGGTGGGTTTTACTAATCTTCTCACAGAAAAAATAATGGCTATTTCACAAAGATTTTCTTCATTAATAAAATAACCTCTTGCACTGCCATATCCTGATGAAAATATTACAGTTTGTATGCCTGAGTGTTGTAAGTCATTTCCACCACTTAACATATAACCAATTGCATTATTAGACCATTTGGTACCTCTTAAATCTTTTGTTGCTGTTGCTGGAACAATTGCATTTTTTAATGGAATAACTTCTGTTTTATTTGTCTTCGGTCTTTCAATCCAGTTCGTTAATAATTGTTTATTTGGAATATTGTAAAATGTTTTTTCTCCAATTGGATTTGCATTTTTATCTAATACTTCTGTTAGGATTTCTTTTATTGGTGTTTTGTTTTCAACCACCCCTAGCCCCTCCCATGCTTGCTGCTTGGTTTGCAACATAGGAGGGGAATTGCGAAGTGGGTTGCTTGTTTTCCAAATTAAAAAACCAATGGGAAAATTTCCTTTTAGTCCGTCAAATCCTTTGCTATGAACAACAAATCCTCCTAAATATTTTGCACTCCAATTATCCCTAAATACATCAAGTGTTGGTGAAATAACATATTTCAAAGTGCTAAACATTGCTAAAGTTGCAGTAGGGATTTCCTGTGCTACTCTTGTTACAAATTGAGTGTATAATTCATTGCTTGCCTTGCCATATTTTTCCATAGCATTTGCAGCAAATTTTGTTTTAGCGACTCCAGTTTTATTTTCTGGATTTTCTTCACCAATACCAGTATTATCAGCATTCGTAGCTTCCGCATAAGGCGGATTAATCAACACTAAAATTTTCTTGCCTTCTTTAATGGCTTGTTGTAAAGTAGCAG
Source organism: Chitinophagaceae bacterium (assembly GCA_018061385.1). Taxonomy (GTDB): domain Bacteria; phylum Bacteroidota; class Bacteroidia; order Chitinophagales; family Chitinophagaceae; genus UBA1930. The sequence goes on from JAGOUF010000037.1 coordinate 8,767, forward strand.
GTATTTTATTGGTTAGGGTATAATCTATTTGTCCAAAATCATTTATATCATCATTCAAATAATCGTATTGAAATCTTGTTGCTGCTACACAGGTTTTGGTGGCTTTCATTACATCTACATCGGCAACATCTAATGTGCTCATAAATATATTGCGTTGGTTGCTATGCTTTACTTCTAGGTTGCCAACACCACAACACATATCCCAAACTATATACTCTTTTTGCCAATTTTTGCCTAAGGTTTCTGTTAGTTTATCGTAGGCTTTATCTACCACTGCCAATGGTGTGTAGTAAGCACCTTTAAAACTACGTTCGTCAATTGGTATCAAGCTGTCTCTACGTTCTAGCAAATAATTTCTATATTCTTGTTTTGGTGGTCTATGGTAAATTGCCCAAAATTGTCGGTAACCTTCTTTGCTGCCCAATTCATAAATTTTGCCACCCAACATAAACACAGGTTGGTTGTTTTTGTGCAATAATTCGGCTGGTAAATTATCGTGTGTACTTATATTTCCATCACTCATTATATCGGCAAAAAATAAGAGTGCATAATCTTCTGCTGCTATGCCTTTTATTTCTTTACCTATCATTACCACCCATTTATCAAACACTTGTTTTAAATTGTCGGGTGTAATTTGTGTTCTTATAATATCGCCACTTTTAATGGCATTTTTTATGGTTTGTATAAACTCATCTTCGTGGGTTTCTATTTTAAAACTTACTAGGTAAGTACCAATGTATGCACTTACAACATCTAATGCTTCTTGTGTGTAACCACTGGCACTTTTGCCCCATTTTATGGGTTGCTTTTTATTGCTTATTAAAGGCAACGCATCGGCAGTTTTCATAATGGCTGCCTTTTTGGTATCTATTACACATAAAAAAGGTGGCACATCTTCGCCATTGTTAAAAGCTTGTTGTACATAGTGCAGCAATTGTGTAAACATTTGGTAAGTGCTGTGCTTATAACCATCTTTTGCTTCAAACCAAATTTCTTTAGTTTGTATATCTATTAAATTTTTGCTATAGCTTTTTAGTCCTAATGCTTTTATATAAGCATCTTTTACATCTTCTTCGGTTTGGGCTTGTAATAATTTGCTGTAAAGACTCATATATAATTTTTGTTGCCGTAATAGTTGTTACAAAAAATAAATATACATAGATGTTATTAAAAGTAGAATGTAGTTGTGGCTAGAGAAAAAATTGATTAAATAATAGTTGATCAATTTCTCGTTTGTTGAAATTATTTTTTAGAAAATTATTGGCTTATTGTGATGTAGACAATAGGAAAAATGTTTTGAACCTAGGCAATATTAATGAACAAATTTTACCCTTTATCTAAAGCATTTTAGTGTGCCCAATTAAACAAAAAACTATATCTAAACATAGAAAAGTTATGCAAAAAAACTACGAATAATTATTTTTTAAATGGTTTCTTAAATTGCCTGTTAATGTTAAATACTTCTTTAAATACTAAATTTTGTTATTTTCACACTCCCAATTAAAGCAAGTGTGTTAACATTGGTATGGTGTGGTGGAAATTGGGAATAAAGAAAACATCAATGAAAGCAATTATTCCAGTAGCTGGTGCAGGTACAAAACTTCGCCCTCATACATATACTCAACCCAAGGCATTAATACCAATTGCAGGTAAAACAATCTTAAGTTTTATTGTAGATCAATTACATGAAGCTGGCATTACAGAGTTTGTTTTTATTGTGGGTTATTTGGGCGAAAAAATTCAAGATTATGTACATCAATCTTACCCAAATTTAACTACACATTTTGTGTATCAAAATGAACGTCAAGGTACTGGCCATGCAATAGAATTAACCAAAAGCATTGTTGGC
>JAGOUF010000441.1 GCA_018061385.1 Chitinophagaceae bacterium
TTGTATGAAGCAGAACTGAGAAAACGTGAAGCACTAAAAAATGCTACCAATGCTACTAAGAAAAAAATAGAATGGGGCAGTCAAATAAGAAGTTATGTTTTTCATCCGTATAAAATGATTAAAGATCATAGAACTGATTACGAGGTGGGCAATGTTGGTCCCATAATGGATGGAGAATTAGACGGATTTATTAAAGCATATTTAATGATGGAAAAAGAAACTGAATAAGTTTCTTTTTTTGTTGTTATACTAAAAGCAAACTACTTGCGTTTTTTTGTTTATGGGTAATTGATTAATTTACAGCCATAACAAAGTAGAATGAACTTCGATAAATACTTTTCTTCCTATTTATACAAACATCAAATAGTGGCAATACCAACTATTGGGGAGTTTACTTTGGATAAAGCCATACAGGCAAATGAAGCAAAGGATGGAGAAGAGTTTTTTCCAACAGAAGGTATTTCTTTTACCTACAATAAATATGCAACTGTTGAACCAGTTTTTGTAAAATTTATAAAAGAGTTATTGCCCAAACCAATATCTCTGATTGAATCAGATATTGAAGATTATGCTTTACAAATAACAGATTGGTTAAATATAGGCAAACCATATACAATTAATGGAATTGGTACTTTAACCAAGCTGCATGATGGAGCTATTGAATTTTCTGTTGGTAAACCTAAAATTGAAAATATATCTGATATTGTTGCATCTATTGCACAAAAAGAAAATACTTACGAAAGTTTAGTTGCCAAGAATAAAAAAAGTGTAGAACTAAATTTAAAAAAATTACTTGCCATATTTGGTTCATTAATTTTATTGGCTATTGTAGTTTGGTTGGGTATTTTTTTATATAAGAAACGTTTTGTACATGCAACAAAACCTGTTGTTGTAGATACTGTAAAAGCACCTGTAAGAAATCCAATACAAACAAATTTGCAACCCCATAAAGAAAGTACTACAAACATTGTTACAACAGATACTGTTAGATATAAAATGTATTTTTTAGCTAGTAAATACAAGGAGAAAGCAGATAAATTATTTGAATATTGGAGTAAGTTAGAAAAAATAAATAGAGATGAATTAATTGTGAATGATACAATGCGATATAGATTGTTCTTTTACAAAAAAGCAGTACCAAAAGATACTGCAATTCTTAAAGATAAGTTGGCTATTTATTTTAAACATGCTATTGATATTGAACCAGCACAATAACTACATATCGTTCACAATTTTATTGTAGCTTGTAATTACCCCTTTAATTAGAGAAGAACTAAAACCTTGATGTTCCATTTCGTTTAAACCTGCAATGGTGCAGCCTTTAGGGGTTGTTACTTTATCAATTTCCTGCTCGGGATGAGTGTTTTTTTGCAACAACAATTCTGCAGCACCTTTTACTGTTTGTGCTGCAATTAAACTGGCGACAGCAGCACTAAAACCAATTTCAATTCCACCTTGAATATTGGCTCTTATATAACGCATGGCATAAGCTGTGCCACAAGCTGCCAATACAGTTGCAGCATCCATCAGCTTTTCTTCTATAAAGACTGTTTTTCCAAGTTGATTAAACACATCTGTTACGAACTGAATTTGTTCTTTGCTTGCATTGTTTTCGCTAATGCAAGTCATGCTTTGTTGTATAGCAATTGCAGTATTGGGCATTGCTCTAAAAATAGGAAATTCATTACCCAATAAATCTTGCATTTCTTTTACCCAAACACCGGTAACTACACTTACTAAAACATGTTGATTAACTTTTAACGATGGTTTTAACTTTACTAAAACTTCCTTAATTTGAAAAGGTTTTATAGCAAGAATTACATAATCTGCATTTTCAACAGCTTGGTTATTATCGTTACTAATATTTACACCTTTTACTTGTAAATGAAGCAAGGTTTCAACATTGCGTTTAGTAACGGTAATGTTTTGTGGTTGTATAAATCCACTATTGATTAATCCTTCTGCAATTGCAGAGCCTAAGTTTCCGCCACCAATAATGGTTATTTTTTTATTCATACTGTTGTATTGATAATTAGTAAAAGTGTTGTAGAGGTTTACTTCTTGTATCTTTTACTAATAATATTATTATTGTATTATTTTCAAACTCATATAAAATCATGCATTGCATTTTAGGAAACAAGCATTTCCTAATATTTGGGGCAACGAAAGTATAATGTGTTGGATTTTGATAAATTTTCTTTATAGAATAAATATATTCATCAGAAAACTTAATCCCCAAACTTGAATGTATCTCGGTATACCATTCCAAAATTTCCAAATATGCAATCCAAGCTTTATCAGATATTTGGAGTGTAGTCGACATTGTACTTTTCTTTGAACAATTGTTTGGTTTTTTCTATGGTTTCTTCAAATGTATAAGTTTTCATTTCCCCTTTTCTTATAGCAGCACTTACATTTTTGGCTTCTTCAATCCATTCTTTGGGTATTACAAATTCTTCTTGCTCTTTTTTCTGATATTTTACTGCAGCTTCCATTAAAACATTGGTTAAGTTCTCATCTGCAAGTACAAGTATGTTTTGTAGCTCTTTCTTTTTTTCTTCAACTGTCATAATAAAAGCTTTGAATGAAGTTAAGCAATTAATAAATTTTCAAGCTATTTAAATAGTTTCTTACATAATCATCAACCCCGTTTTCTAAACTGTAAAATTCATTGGTATAGCCTGCATTTTTTAGCTTTTGCATATTGGCTTCTGTAAAGTATTGATATTTATCTCGTATGTCTAAAGGCATATCAATATACTCAATGTTTGAAGTTTTGTCTAATCCTGCAAAGGTTGCTTTTACCAGGTCTTCAAAGCTTCTTGCAGTACCTGTACCTAAATTATACAAGCCATTGTTTAATTGTTGGGTTGCTGAACTGTTGGATT
>JAGOUF010000442.1 GCA_018061385.1 Chitinophagaceae bacterium
GATTATGCTCAAAAGAAAATCTATAACGAAAATCCGTTGGATGTTGCTTTAGAATTTGAAGATGCTGGTTTGCAAAGATTGCATTTGGTAGATTTAGATGGAGCAAAAGCTGGAGCTGTAAAAAACTGGAAAGTATTAGAAACCATTGCTTCAAAAACAAAACTTACCATTGATTTTGGTGGTGGAATTAAAACCGAAAAAGATATACAAATTGTTTTTGATTCTGGATCAGCTTTGGCAACAGTTGGAAGTATTGCTGTAAAAGATGAAGCATTGTTTGTAAGTTGGTTGCAACAATTTGGAGCAGAAAATTTTTTACTAGGAGCAGATGTTAAAGAAGAAAAAATTGCCATTGGTGGTTGGCTAGAAACAACTGATATATGGATTTATGATTTTATTGAAAAATACATTAAACATGGCGTTCAACAAATATTTTGTACCGATGTAAGTAAAGATGGAAGATTAGAAGGGCCATCAACTGAATTGTATAAAAATATAATCACCAAATTTCCTGATTTACATTTTATTGCAAGTGGTGGTGTTGCTAGTTTAGATGATTTGAAAATGTTAAAAAATATTGGATGCTCATCAGCTATTGTTGGTAAAGCGATTTATGAAGGAAGAATAAACCCCAAATCCCTAAAAGGACTTTAAATAAAATTTATGAATTTAATTATACAAAACTCCTCTTTAGGGGTTGGGGGGCTTACAAAAAGGATTATACCTTGTCTAGATATTAAAGATGGACGTACAGTCAAAGGCATCAACTTTGAAAATATAAGAGATGCTGGTGACCCTGTAGAATTGGGTGCTTTGTATGCTGCTCAAGGTGCAGATGAATTGGTATTTTTAGACATTACTGCAACAGTTGAAAAAAGAAAAACCTTGAGTGAATTGGTCAACAAAATATCCCATAAAATAAATATTCCTTTTACAGTTGGTGGAGGCATTAGTAGTGTAGATGACGTAAGTGTATTGTTACAAAATGGAGCAGATAAAATTTCTATCAACACATCTGCATTTAAAAACCCAGAACTAATAAACGATTTGGCAAAACAGTTTGGTAGCCAATGTGTAGTTTTAGCAATTGATACTAAAAAAGAAGAAGATGGGGAATGGTATGTGTACTTAAATGGTGGTAGAACAAAAACTACAACTAAATGTTTCGATTGGGCTAAACAAGCAGTTGAATTAGGTGCTGGCGAAATTTTATTAACTAGCATGAACAATGATGGCACTAAACAAGGTTTTGCTTTAGATATTACACAACAACTTTCTGAAAATCTTCCAATACCAATTATTGCAAGTGGAGGAGGAGGCACAATGCAGCATTTTAAAGATGTTTTTGAACAAGGAAAAGCCGATGCAGCATTAGCTGCAAGTATTTTTCACTTTAAGGAAATTGAAATTAACAATTTAAAAAAGTATTTGCAAGAACAACAAATTGCTGTGAGGCTATAAAAAACAAAATTTTGACCATTTCGAGAGGTGAATTTTACAAAATTTCGTAGAATACGAACTAAAAAAAGAGCAATTTCAAAAGAAGATATAATGAAAATTTAAAAGCTTGAATTAATAGAAAACTCAAGTCTTTTAAATGCAAAAAATTATTTCTTGTTTAGCTATTATTGTATGGGTATTAATTTTATTGATATAGCGAACTTAAAGTGGGAAAATATTAAAAATGAAAGGCTTGAATATACAAGGCTTAAAACAAAAGAAGATTTTTCTGTTGCTTTAATGCTTCCTGCAATAAAAATTTTAGATTATTATAAAAAGTTGGCTTTCGATGAAAACAATACTTACATTTTTCCTATTCTTAGCAACATCTACAAAACCCCACAAAGTATTGAAATAGGCTGGTAAAAATGTTGAGAATTGTAAATCAAGATTTAAAAACAATTGGCGAAAATGCTAAAATTTCTGAAAAACTAACTACTTATGTTGCAAGGCATTCTTTTGCAACAAATCTTAAAAAAGTGGCATTGCAACTTCTGTAATTAGTGAATCGATGGGGCACGATAGCGAAAAGACTACCAAAATTTATTTAGAGAGTTTTGAAAACAAAGTTTTAGACGAAGCAAATAAAGCTCTCTTATAATTCCTTCTATTTTTTCTTAAATATGTTTATATAAATTCACTCTTATATAATTAGTAAAACAATTTACTTTTACTACATCCGCAGGATAGCAAAAACATACTACTTCGTAAATGAAATTAGCCATACAAACGCCAAAGCAAGCTTTAAAAGCTTTTCTAAAACAAAAGCCTTTAAGAAGTGAAATTGATACATTTAAAAGCAATTTAATTGTACTACTGGATAAAATTTCTGTAATTGAAAATCAACCAAAAGACGAAAGCGAAGAACATTTAAAAAATGATTTGAGAGATTTTTTAAGAGATACTTATTACAAAGAGAGTAACGCCATAAATACTAAAGACAAAAAAGATTTAGTAATACACCTTAATAAAACAACCGATAGCGAAGTTGGTGTAATTATAGAAGCTAAACGCCCTGCCAATACAAATGAAATGGTTACTGCTGCAAACCCTAACAAAAAGGCTTTGCACGAATTAATACTGTATTATTTAAACGAAAGAATAAACGAAAATAACAACCAACTAAAGCAGCTTATTATAACCAATGTTCACCAATGGTTTATTATAGATGCCAATTATTTTGATAAACATATTTACAGAAATACGCAAATAAAAAAACTGTATGAAACTAAGGTAAACGACAAAAAAGACAACCCATTTTTTTATGAAGAAATTGCAAAAATAATTGCAAAAATAGAAGTTGAAATACCATGTGTTTATTTTGATATTAAAGACTATGAAACCATTTTAAGAAACAATGATAAAAAAGACGATAGAGAGCTTAGTGC
>JAGOUF010000444.1 GCA_018061385.1 Chitinophagaceae bacterium
AAACCTGATTGTTTGCTTGTTTATGGCGATACAAATAGCACTTTGGCTGGAGCATTGGCTGCATCTAAATTACACATTCCAATTGCACATGTTGAAGCTGGTTTAAGAAGTTTTAACATGAAAATGCCAGAAGAAGTAAATAGAATTTTAACAGATAGAATTAGTACATTTTTATTTTGTCCAACCAATCAAGCAATTGAAAATCTTCACCAAGAAGGTTATCAAAACATGAATATTCAGTTGCATCAAACTGGCGATGTAATGTTAGATGCTGCAATGTATTATCATCAAAAGAATACATCAACTATTCTTCAACAACATGGCTTGGAAGCAAACAATTATTTTTTATGTACCATTCATAGAGCTGAAAACACCAATGACATCAATCGATTGAAAAGTATTGTATCGGCTTTAAATCATTTGAATGAAAAGCATAAAGTGCTAGTTCCTTTGCATCCAAGAACAGTAAAGTATATTCAAGAATATGACATTAAAACAAATTTTACTATTTTGCAGCCAGTAGGTTATTTTGATATGCTGCAATTAATAGCACATGCAAAAATGATTTTAACCGATAGTGGAGGCTTGCAAAAGGAAGCATTTTTCTTCCAAAAATTTTGTGTAACACTTAGAGATGAAACAGAGTGGGTAGAGCTTGTTCACAACAAATGTAATGTTTTAACAGGGGCAAATGAAGCTGCCATTTTAAATGCAGTTAGTTATTTTGAATGTAACACATTCCCTAGTCATTTATCATTGTATGGCAATGGAAAAGCTGGTGAGAATATTGTATCAATTTTAAATAAATCGTTAGAAGTATAGTGAGAGTAGTTATCTTAACCCAATATTATCCGCCAGAAACTGGAGCTCCTCAAAACAGATTGCATAGCTTGGCTAGTAACTTGTTGTTGTTAGGTGCCGATGTTGAAGTAATTACAGCAATGCCCAATTACCCCAAGTACGAAATATTTGAAGGGTATAAAGGCAAATGGTTTATGAGAGAAACAATAGACGATGTTAACATAACACGTTCTTATATTTTCACTACAAAGAAGTTTGGTATTCTTCCTCGATTAATCAATTATTTTTCATTTACCATTACTGCATTTTTTGCAGGTGTTTTTAAAGTAAAAAAAGCCGATATTTTGATATGTGAATCGCCACCACTTTTTTTAGGAATAACTGCTGTTTTTCTTAAATGGATTTGGCGTTGTAAGCTTGTTTTCAATGTATCTGATTTATGGCCAGAAAGTGCAGAAAAATTAGACATTATAAAAAACAAATTTCTATTAAAACTATCTTATGGATTGGCCAATTGGATTTATAGAAATTCTAGTTTTATTAGTGGGCAAACGCAAGGAATTGTTAAGGCAATAGAAGCCATGCAACCTTCTAAAAAAGTGTATTGGTTACCCAATGGTTTTGACTTTAAAAAGCTGGGTAAATTTTTAGATTATACGCCAGAAATTACCAACGATTATATGGTAATGTATGCAGGCATCATTGGTCATGCACAAGGTTTAGAAACCATTATTTATGCTGCAGAACAATTGAAAGATTATACCAATATTAAATTTTACATTATTGGCGATGGCCCAGTAAAAGCAGAGTTAATAGAAATTAGCCAACAGAAACAATTAACCAATATTTTTTTCTTGCCAAATCAATCTCCTGCCGAAGTGGCAATTTGGTTGCAAAAGTGCAATAGCTATATTGTTCCATTAAGAAAATTAGATTTGTTTCTTGGTGCAATTCCTTCAAAGCTATTTGAACCATTGGCTTTTGGTAAGCCCATTTTATTGGGTGTTGATGGTGAAGCTAGAGAATTGTTTATTGAACAAGGTAAAGCAGGTTTGTATTTTGAACCTGAAAATTATATTGAGTTAAGCAAATCAATATTACAGTTGTACAACAATCAAGCATTGTCTAACGAGCTTGGCAATAGCGGTAAAAGTTTTGTACTTAAAAATTTTACAAGAAGCAAAATTGCCGAAAATTATTTTTTACAATTACAAAATATTCTCAAAAAAGCGTAGAAAAATTTCTTCGTATTCAATATTTAAATGGCTATTGTAAAAAATAAAATATTATTAGTAGGGTTATTTGTAAACCCAAAAAATAAAGGCAAAATATACAGAACTGCATCAGATCAACTTGCAGAAGTTCTGGATATGAATGGCCATCCAATTATTAAAACTTCTACACAGGTTTCTAGATTTTGGAGAGCATTCGATATTCTCTTTACTATACTTTGGAAAAGTCCTTTTTATACAATTGCAATCCTGCCATATTATGGAAGTGGTAATGCATTTATTATAGAAAATGTAAGTTCTAAATTATTAAAATTATTAGGCAAAAAAATTATATTGGTTGTGCATGGTGGAGGTTTGCCAAATCGGTTGGCTAAAAATGAGAAAAAGTACTCGGCAATTTTAAAAAGAGTTCATCAAGTTGTTTGTCCATCCAACTACTTAAAAAATGAAATATTAAAGTATGGAATACAAAGTATTGTTATAGAAAATGTAGTTAAACTATCCGATTATTCTTTCATTTCAAAACAAATATTTACACCCCATTTACTTTGGATGAGGGCTTTTGAACCAACCTATAATCCATTAATGGCAATTCGAGTTTTTGCTTTAGTGAAAAAAAAATATCCAACTGCAACTTTAACAATGGCTGGTAAAGATTTAGGCTTACTTCAACAAACAAAATTATTGGCACAAGAACTTCATGTAGATGACGCAATTGTGTATCGTGGATATGTTTTTACAGAAGATAAAACCAAGCTTGCTCAAAAAACAGATATTTATTTGTGTACCAATAAAATTGACAATGCACCTGTAACATTTATTGAAATGATGGCTATGGGTTTGCCCATTATTTC
>JAGOUF010000443.1 GCA_018061385.1 Chitinophagaceae bacterium
CATATTGGCATTTTGTAGATATTTTATGGATTTACTTGCTGATATTTTTTGTTTGGATACGCTAAAACAAGTAGAATAAGCGTTTAGTTTAAAAATTTATTCATAAACCACAAAAAAAGTGGTCGCTAAATAGCCTTTATAAGCCTTTAGCCAATATTTTTGTAATCGAAATTAGAAACCAAATATGTCAACTGCAACAACAGCACAACCCAAATTGTGGAATGGCGGTAAAAGCCCCTTCAACGTAGAGTATGGTAAGTTAATGATGTGGTACTTTTTAATGAGCGATGCTTTTACATTTGGAGCATTTCTTATTTCTTATGGTACCATTCGTTTTTCATCAAATGGATGGCCCGACCCTAACGAAGTTTTCCAATCTTTTCCTGGCTTAGGAAGTGGATTGCCATTGATGTTTGTAAGTTTAATGACTTTCATTTTAATCATTAGTTCTGTAACAATGGTATTGGCTGTAAAAGCTGGCCACGACATGAATAAGAAGAAAGTGGTAACCAATTTAATTTGGACTATTATTGGTGGTATTGCATTCTTATCTTGTCAAGCTTGGGAGTGGACTCATCTTCATCACGAAGGTGCTTGGTGGGGTTCAAATCCTTTTTTTAATGCTGATGGAACTGCATCTTCATCTAACTTTACCAATTACTTTTTTACCATCACTGGTTTTCATGGATTTCACGTATTAAGTGGTGTTGTAATTAATATTGTAATGTTAATTATGACGCTGAACGATACATTTGAAAAACGTGGTCATTACTTAATGATTGAAAAGGCAGGGTTGTATTGGCACTTTGTAGATTTAGTTTGGGTATTTGTATTTACTTGTTTTTATTTAATCTAATTTCAAAATTTATTAATAAATAGATATGTCACAAAACGAATTCGTACACGTAGAACACCACGAAAACAAAAATGAAGTAAGAAATGTAACTATTTTGTTAACCGTTCTTACAATTGTAGAACTAGGTTTAGGTTTTCTAATGATGAAAATGGAGCATGGTTCTGCAGCAGTTTTGGCTACAAAAATTACCATCATTGTGCTTATGATGGCAAAAGCATATTATATTGTTGGTTACTTTATGCACTTAAAACATGAAGTAAGAAATTTAATAATGACTATCATTGTTCCCCTAGCATTATTTGTTTGGTTTATTTTTGCTTTTTTATATGATGGTAATGCTTACAGACAGTTAAGAAATACTTTTGATCCGCATTATAAAGAACAAGGCACAATTAAAGTACTTAAAAAAGAGCATGTATCAGGTAAATCACATTCTACTGAACAAAATAAAGATGTGAAACCAGCAGCGGTGCATGAGTAATTAATTTTTGAATAGCACAACTTATTCCTTAAAAATATTTTTACTAAACCATCGCTCGATGCGATGGTTTTTTATTAAACAGAATTCTGAAGTATGACTAAAAAAGCAGTGTGGGCATTAATGATAGCAGTGTTTATTCCTGTGTTCAGTTATTTAATCTTACGAACAACAAGTGAAGATGCTGTGATTTTACCCAAGAAGTATTTTTTTGATACAGTAGTTACTTCTATACAAGATGGTAAAACCAAAACCGACACATTTTGGCACAAATCAGCCAACTTTAAATTGGTAAATCAACTGGGCGACACAGTTCATCTACACGATATTAAAGGCAAGGCAATCGTGATTAATTTATTTTTTACCAGTTGTGGTAGCATTTGCCCTCAGTTAACACGTAGCATGGCCAAGCTGCAACAAAGTTTTATTAAAGGTGGAAATACTCGTAGAAAAATTGATACATCTGTTGTTCAATTTATTTCATTAAGTATCGATCCAGAAAGAGATTCTGTATCTGTATTAAAAAGCTATGCAGATAGGTTTGGCGTTAATCCAGATAATTGGTGGTTACTTACAGGCAATAGAGATAGTATTTATGATTATATTTTTCAAGAACTTAAAATTGATAAGTTAGAAAAAGTTCCTATTAGCCCAGAGTTTCCTCATACAGGCAGATTTGTTTTGTTAGACAAAGATTACATAGTAAGAGGCCGATTAGAAGAACCTTATAGTGGACTAGAAGCTCAGTCAGCATCTATGAAAACTTTGGCCAGAGATATTGGCTTACTCATGTTAGAAAAAGATAGAACTAAAAAAAGCGAAGTCTTTACTTCAATAATAGATCTCAGTTGGCTTTGGCTAATTATAATTTTATTGGTAACAGGATTCTTTTGGTACATGAGCCAAAGAAGAAAAATAAATGGTTAATACACTTCAACAAACCCTTGTATTAACTGTTTAATGTACTTAAATTAAGTACTCAATTATTAATATAAATTCATAAAATGTTACAGGCTAGCATACAAAAAAACGATAAAAAGGCAAGTTGGTTAATTGGTATATTTTCATTTGTAGTTTTTGCAGTTATAATAAGCTTAGGTAGAATACAACTACAAGTAAATCTAGGCTTCGATGTTCACATTTTTGCAGCCATAAATGCTGTTATTAATTCTATAATAGCAGTAACACTTGTTGCTGCTTTAATTGCAGTAAAAAATAAAAAATTCATACTACACAAAAAACTCATGTTTGCAGCGTTAATACTTTCCATTTTGTTTTTAGTAAGTTATATCGCCCATCATTTATTGGCAGGAGAAACAAAGTTTGGAGGTGTTGGTACAATTAAAACGATTTATTACTTTGTATTAATTACTCATATAATATTGGCTGCTGTTATATTACCATTTATTTTATTTACAGCTTACAGAGGTTTAACAGCAGAGTTTACTATGCATAAGAAATTAGCTAGAATAACTTGGCCATTGTGGTTTTATGTTGCTGTAACTGGTCCAATTGTTTATTTAATGATTAGCCCATACTATCAATAATAAATA
>JAGOUF010000445.1 GCA_018061385.1 Chitinophagaceae bacterium
GTTTTGCTTTCAATACGCATAATGGCTTTTTCTAAATGATCAATATAAGTAATGGTACGGCTAGCCATTTGGCTTAATTGTTCACGTTCCATACTTAAACTTCCATCTTCCATTGTCATGTATCTTCCATCACCATTATCTCCACCAGAATCATCTTTACGAGTAATTAATCCTTGAAAATAAGCCAACTCTTTTTTAGCAGCGTCTAATTTTTTATTAATTAGTTCTCTAAATTCATTCAATTCATTATCTCCGTAACGAATCATTGGTGAGTTTGCTTTTGTTTCACTTACTCTATTTTCTAAAGGTGTATATCCTGGATTATATTGAACACTTGTTTTAATAACTGTTTTTGGAATTTTTACATCTTTTATAGGCTCCTCTTTCTGTCTCATGGGCTTTTGCTTCATGGGAATTACGGTGGTAGCTTTTTCAATGCCACTCACCTTTACTGCAATTTTAGCTGGCTTTAATTGTTTTAAAGGCTTTGCTGGTTTTGCTGGTTTGGCAACTTTTGCTGGTTTTTCAGGCACTACTTTTACTGGTTTCTCTGACACTACTTTTGCTTCTTTTATTTTAGTTTTTACTTCTACTTTTTCAACTTTAGCAGGCTTAACAATAGCTTTTACTTTAGAAGGTTTTACTACTTCGGCTTTTACTGGTTTGCTTGCTACAACTGGTTTTGTTGCTTTAACAGGTACAGGTTTAGCCTTTGGTTGTGGCTTTGCTGGAGCTGCTTTTTTTACAGGCTTCGGCACTGGCTTGGCTACTTTAACAGGTACAGGTTTAGCCTTTGGTTGTGGCTTTGCTGGAGCTGCTTTTTTTATCGGCTTAGCAACTGGTTTGGCTGCTTTAACAGGTGCAGGTTTAGCCTTTGGTTGTGGCTTTGCTGGAACTGTTTTTTTTACAGGCTTAGCAACTGATTTAGCTGCTTTTGCCACTTTTTTAGGTGCAATCTTTTTTGTAGCCATGACTTTATCCTTTTTTCGTTACTGCTATTTTTAGCAGGGTAGTATTCACCTCAATTTCGGTACTTTCTTGTAAAAGCTTGGGCACCCAATCGATAGAATCTGCTAGAATTTCGCCGCAAATATACGTTTTATGTTTTGTTAAAGCATGTTGTATATTTTCAGGTATATTTTCTTGCTCTAACTGCACGAATATACGGTCTGTAAGTTCAAAACCATTTTCTTTACGAATATTTTGTACACGATTAATTAACTCTCTTGCGTCTCCCTCACTTTGTAGAGCTGGTGTAATGGTAATATCTAAGGCTACTGTTAATCTTCCTTTGCTTGCAACGCTCCAACCTGGGATGTCTTCAGCAGAAATTTCTACATCTTCAGTTGACAGTTCGTAGTTGATAGATGACAGAGCAAGTATCAGTGAACCTTTTTGCTCTAGTTCGGTAATTTGATGTTGATTTAGAATGCTAATAGCAGCAGCTGCTTCCTTCATATTGGCACCCAATTTGGCACCCAATGTTTTGAAATTGGCTTTTACTTTTTTCTTAATTACACCTTCGGTTTCCGTAATGTATTCTAGCTCTTTTACATTTACTTCACTCTTAATTAAATCCTCTACTTTTTCTAATTGAACTTTCATATTTGGGTTCAATACAGGAATCATTACTTTTTGTAATGGTTGGCGAACTTTAATATTTACTTTTTTACGTAGCGATAAAACCAAACTACAAGTGTCTTGTGCCAATTGCATTCTTTCTTCTAAAGCAATATCTATTGCAGTTGCAGTATAAGTTGGAAATGAAACATGATGTACCGATGTTACATTAAACTTTTTGGTTACGGCATTTAAGTTTTGAAAAACAGCATCAGCAAAAAACGGAGAAATTGGAGCTATTAAACGTACAATGGTTTCTAAACATTCGTACAAGGTTTGATAAGCAGAAATTTTATCATGCTCATATTCTCCTTTCCAAAATCTTCTTCTACAAAGGCGTACATACCAATTACTCAAATGTTCGTCTACAAATTCTTCTACCAATCTTCCTGCATTTGTTGGTTCGTAATCATCCATTGATTCGGTTACTTTCTTTATCAATGTATTTAGAGAAGATAAAATCCAACGATCAATTTCTGGTCTTTGTTCTAACGGAATGTATGCTTCTTTAAAAGCAAAACCATCAACATTGCTATACAATGCAAAGAATTGATAGGTATTGTACAATGTTCCAAAAAACTTGCGTTGTACTTCTTGAATGCGAGCTAAGTCAAATTTTAAATTATCCCAAGGACTTGCATTGGTAACTAGATACCAACGAGTTGCGTCAGCTCCATATTTTTCAATAGTATCAAATGGGTTTACGATATTTCCCAAACGTTTGCTCATTTTAACGCCATTCTTATCTAGCACTAAACCATTTGATACAACAGCTTTAAAAGCCCTACCATCAACCTTATCAGTTGCTAAGCCAGCTTTTTCTAATTCTTCAATTACACTTTCTTTAATCAAACTTCCAATTGCATGCAAAGTATAAAACCAACCACGGGTTTGATCTACACCTTCAGCAATAAAATCGGCAGGATAATTTCGAGAAAATATTTCTTTATTCTCAAAAGGAAAATGCCATTGAGCATAAGGCATTGCACCACTATCAAACCAAACATCAACTAAATCTGACACACGTTTCATGGGTTTGCCAGAAGGTGACGTAAGTATGATGTTATCAACCTGTGGTTTATGTAAATCGGTAATTTCTTTTATGGGACTATCGGCATGGATTAAACCATTTAATTCGGCAATTGAACCAATGCAAATTTCTTCAGTTTCATCTTCTGTACGCCAAACTGGTAAAGGCGTTCCCCAATAACGGCTTCTGCTTAAATTCCAATCTACCATGTTTTCTAACCAATTGCCAAAACG
>JAGOUF010000446.1 GCA_018061385.1 Chitinophagaceae bacterium
ATACAAAATCTACTTCTTGTCCGATAAAAATGTTTCCTAAATCTTTTTCATACACATTCAAATCTAAGTGCATCTGGCTGTTATCTACCACTTCAAAAAGCGAAGTTCCTGTTTCTGCATAAGCACCTTTGGTGATATTTATTTTGCTCACATAGCCACTTATTGGTGAAAGTATTGGAATTACAGAACTTGTAATTTTTGTTCCAACATTAAGCATTTGCAATTTAGTTTTTGCAGCTTGCGCACGAGCATTTTCTACCGCTAATTTTGCTTTTACATCCTGAACTGTTTTCCGTGCGTTTACATTTTCATCCGTTAATGTTTTTTGTCTGTCGTATTCTAATTGTAAGTACTCAATATTTGCAATGGCTGAATTATAATCTTCCTGCATTTCTACAATATCTAAATTCTGAATGGTTGCTAATGTTTTTCCTTTTGCTACATAAGTACCTTCTAATACAAAAATATCTTTTACAACACCACCAATTAAAGTAGAAATATTTGCAGAATTTTGAGGTGGTACTGCTGTATAACCATTTGCTTTAATTACTGTGTTCAGGTTCTTCATTTCAATAGAACCTGTTTCAATACCAACTGTTTTAAACTGAGCTTCACTAAGTGCTACTTCGTTGGTTGTTTCTTCATCAGTATGTTCTTCTTCTGTTGCATCGTTTTTATTGTTAC
Organism: Chitinophagaceae bacterium; assembly: GCA_018061385.1. Taxonomy (GTDB): domain Bacteria; phylum Bacteroidota; class Bacteroidia; order Chitinophagales; family Chitinophagaceae; genus UBA1930. Next base: position 685 of record JAGOUF010000446.1, read on the forward strand.
AAGAAATAAAAACCAAACATAAGAATGCAAAACTCAGAAAGATTTTTGCTGTTAAATTATATTTTATATTTTTCATGTTTTTTAATTTATTATTTTTAAAAGGCGAACATAGAATATCCATTATTCAATTACTTTTGGTGCTCATTAATATTAATGGATATTTCATTTTTATTAAATTAATTGTTAGAAATAGATGGAAATTGAAGTTGAATAGCACTTTGATTATATAAATTCACAGCTTCGATATGTTGTTTTTTAATGTCGATAGCTTGATTTAAAAAACTGATGTATGACCAGTAATTCATATCGCCGTTTTCATAACTTTTTTGTGCTGTACTTATAATTTGCTCTGCAAATTTTAAACCTTCATTTTTGTAATATTCAACACCTTTTTTTTGCTTTTCAAATTCATTTTGTGATTGTTGGTTTTTCAAATTTAAACCCAATTTATTTTTATACAACTCTAATTGACTTTGCTCTTTACTAATGCTTACTGCTTCTATTTTTGCTTTGTTTGCTTTTTTAGAAAGTGGAATTTGCACACCAGCCGTGAAGCCTTGAAAATAAAATTTTGAATCTATGCTTTGAGCAAAATATCCAACGCCTAATTTTGGTGAACCTTGTGCTTTATAGATTCGCGCTTCTTTATCGTACACTAAACTTTGTTGCTGAAAATAATCTGTTAGCAAACCTTCGAGTTTATTCTTATTCTGATAATTAGAATCGATATATTGCAACGGTGTAGTGCTTTCAGGTACAATGTTGTCTTCGGTTTGTATAAAATACTGTAATTGCTTTTGATAAATTACCAAATCGTATTCCAATTGTGCTTTTACGGTTTCAATTTCCATCACTTTTGCTTTTGCACTGATTACTTCAATGTTCCCGCTTTCACCAGTTTTAAATCGAAGTTCTGCATTCTTCAAAAATTTACTATAAATATCATTCAATTCATTGTTTAATTTTTGAATAGAAAGTCCATATAAATATTGATAGTATGACATGGTTACCGCTTTTTCAATTTCATAAGCAGACAATGCTTTTTGTTTCTCTGCGAGCTTTACCAATTCTTCCTGTAATTGTCGATTTGCTTTGGTTACTTTTCCTAATGGAAAATATTGCTGAATGGAAATATTGTTGTCGTATTTTCCAGTATTAAATTGTCCACCTTGATATTGAATTTGTAAAGGGTCGATTTGAAATGCTGTTTTTTTAAGAACGGTTTGTTTTTCCATTTCTTTGTCTGCAATTTTTAAGGTTGCATTATTTTTCTTTGCCATTTCTATTGCTGTTTCTAAAGAAATTGGCTGTGCATTTTGTGCAAAAGAAAACGAAGATATTACTACTAAAAGTATGGTAACAACGGTTGTTGAAATTTTAGTTTTTTTCATGTTGATTCCTTTTTCAAATAATAAATATAAAATTGGTAAAACAATAAGTGTAAGTAAAGTTGCCGAGAATAAACCACCAATAACTACAGTAGCTAATGGCTTTTGTACTTCTGCACCACCACTTGTGGACAGTGCCATTGGCAAGAAACCTAATGATGCAACTGCTGCTGTCATTAATACTGGCCGCAGTCTTACTCTTGTTCCTATTAATACTCTTTGTAATGCATCATTTTCGCCTTCTTCTTTTAATTGATTGAAATAGGAAATGAGTACAATACCGTTGAGTACGGCAATGCCAAATAATGCAATAAATCCAATGCCTGCTGAAATACTAAAAGGCATACCACGCAACCATAATGCAAACACACCACCAATAGCTGATAATGGAATAGCTGTAAAAATAAGTGCTGCTTGTTTCATGCTATTAAACGTGAAAAATAACAATGCTAAAATTAATGCTAATGCTAATGGTACAGCAACAGAAAGGCGTTTGTTGGCTGCTACTAAGTTTTCAAATTGACCACCATAAGTGATGTAATATCCAGCAGGAAGTTTATATTCTTTTTCTAATTTTTGTTGAATTTCTTCTACTACACTTTTCACATCGCGACCACGAACATTTAAGCCAACTGTAATTCTGCGTTTGCCATTTTCTCGACTTACTTGTACCGGACCTTGCTCATACGTAATGCTTGCTACTTGCGAAAGTGGAACTTGTTGTCCGCCTGGCAATGGAATAAACAAATTACTTACATCGCTAATGTCCGTTCTATTGGCTTTGTCCATGCGCACTACCACA
>JAGOUF010000447.1 GCA_018061385.1 Chitinophagaceae bacterium
CTTCTATTATGACCTAAATGAATAATTTCTGCACCTTTGCTTTGCATAATTCTACGCATAATATTTATGGCAGCATCATGGCCATCAAATAAACTTGCAGCAGTAACTATTCGAACTTTATTGTTGAGTGTAAACGACATATTTATTGTATTGAAAGTAGCAAAATTAAGTATTTGAAACGAATGGTTAACAGTTGTTAGTTTATAAAGATTTTATAAGGCAGATTTATCAATTTATATTTACAACTAACACAGCCAATCATGCGTTTTACAGTTGAAATTAATCAGGAAAGCTTACATCCGTCAATTATTTTAAAAGATAATTATACAGGCTGCTTTGCAGAAATTTTTTCTTTAGGTGCATTGCTCAATGCGTTTCATATTCCTAAAGGAAATAGTACAGTAAATATTATTGATGGATTTGAAAGTATTGAAGAAGCTGCAGCCAATACTACCAATGGATTTAAGAGTGCCAAATTGAGTCCATTTGTTTGCAGATTGAAAAATGGGGAATATTCTTTTCGAATGAAAAAATATACAATTGAAAAATTCTATTTAGAACCACATGCTATTCATGGACTTATTTTTGATGCTTTTTTTACAATAATTGATTCATTTGCAAATGAAGAAAATGCAACTGTTGTATTACAACACAATTATTTAGGAACAGATAAAGGCTATCCATTTAATTACACAACAATTGTTACTTGGAAGTTATTAGCTAATTGTAGTTTAACTGTTACTACAACTGTTAGCCATAAGAACAATGATGCAATTCCATTTGCCGATGGATGGCATCCATATTTCACTTTAGGAGAAACTATAGATGATTGTATTTTACAGTTGGATAGTAGAGAACAATTGGAGTTTGATGAAACATTACTACCAACTAAATTTATTGTAAGAGATGAACGATTTGTACATGGTTCTTTATTAAAAAATGTTTCATTAGATAATTGTTTTCTATTAACAAACCCGGGTAAATCGGTTTGTACTTTAAAGAATAATGAGTTGCAATTAACCATTGTTCCTGATGCTTCATATCCTTTCTTACAAGTATATACACCATCTCACAGAAAAAGTATTGCCATAGAAAACTTAAGTGCTGCACCAAATGCTTTTAATAATAATTTGGGTTTGGTATTCTTAGAGCCTAACAAAGAATACCACTTTACAACAAAATATTCAGCAAGATCATTACATGATTAACTGTATTTAATAATTAATGAGTTGTGAAATTTAAAAAGCAGCAACCCTATAAAAGTTACTGCTTTTTTTATAGAGTTATTGTACTAAAATATTTATAATTCGGTTGTTGCTATAACACTAATTTCAACATTAACACCTTTAGGCAATCCTTTAACAGCAACAGTTTCACGAGCAGGAAAGTTTGCTTTAAAATAACCGCCATATACTTCGTTTACTTCTGCAAACAAACTCATATCGCTTAAAAAAATGGTGGTTTTAACTATATGTTCAAATGTAATTTGTGCTTCAATTAAAATGGCTTGTAAGTTTTGCATTACCAAATGAGTTTCTTCTTTAATACTACCTACTAACAATTCATTGGTTGCAGGAATAATGGCTATTTGTCCGCTAACAAATAACAATCCTCCTGCTTTTACAGCTTGATTATAAGGCCCAATTGGTGCAGGTGCTTTTGATGTTTGAATAATTTGTTTAGGCATATTATTTATTTTAGAAAAGCAAGTAACTGCATTTTTACTAAACAACCAACTTACTTTTGCTTAAATACTATAGTATGAAAATTGTGGTTCGGTGTACAATAGATCAACAAAATGAAATCTTACAAAAGCCAATAGCTAGCAATGTGTCATTTAACTTTATGAATAGCAGCTTTGCTGAATTCATAAACTCAGCTGGAGATATTTTTTTTGATTTGATAGATGATGAAATTGACAATTCTCCCAACAATTCCTCTACACTTTTTTTTAAAAATGCAGTTATCAAAACTTCCAATCAATTACCCAATAATTGTATCAGAATAAATGGATGGTCTGGTTTTTTACAAAGAGAAATAATTGAAATTGCAACCCCAACACACGAAAAATATGTAGCTGAAATTATGGAAATATTGGGTTGGAAATATCAACTGGTACAAGACGGTTGTGGCATGATTGCACCAAGAATTATTGCAATGATTGTTAATGAAGCCTACTTTGGTTTAGAGGATAAAATAAGCACAAAAAAGGAGATTGATATAGCCATGAAATTGGGTACCAATTATCCGTATGGGCCTTTTGAATGGAGTGAAAAAATTGGATTACACAACATTTATCAATTGTTAACCAACCTAAGTAAACAAGATAAACGTTATACGCCTGCTAATTTATTGGCAACAGAAGCAACAAAAAAAATATAACTTAAACAATGGCTTTATTATTAAATATAGATACAGCAACAGATCAAGCTAGTGTTTGTTTATCGCTTAATACAGAACTGATACAAGAAATAAAAAGTGCCGATCAAAAAAATCATGGCTCATTTTTACAGCCGAGTATTCAACAAATATTGCAGCAAAACAATTTTACCATTCAACAAATAGATGCTGTTGCTGTAACACATGGCCCTGGAAGTTATACAGGTTTACGAGTTAGCTTGGCATCGGCAAAAGGCATTTGCTATGCCTTACAAAAACCATTAATTACAATCAATACTTTAGAGGTTATGGCTTGGGCAACTCGATGGCATATAAGTAAAAACTTGGTACTAAATACAGCTTACCAAATTTGCCCAATGATAGATGCAAGGCGAATGGAAGTTTTTACAGCAACCTACAATGAGGCATTAGAATGTGTTTCGCCAACAACGCCACTTATACTAAATGAACAATCTTTCGAAAA
>JAGOUF010000448.1 GCA_018061385.1 Chitinophagaceae bacterium
AGGTTTAACAGCAGAGTTTACTATGCATAAGAAATTAGCTAGAATAACTTGGCCATTGTGGTTTTATGTTGCTGTAACTGGTCCAATTGTTTATTTAATGATTAGCCCATACTATCAATAATAAATACTGGGTTTAATTTTTTTCTAAAGAATCGTTATAATTATTATTAGCTTCGGCAAACTTTAATTAGCCATAATTTCAAGCTTTGCCAAATGAATTTCAATAGAATATTAATCAGCTCATTATTTGTGTTTGTACTACTAAGTTGCAAAAAACAACCTACTATAAATCCTCAACCAACAACGCCAGTTTCTAATAGTTTTGTAAAAGGAGCCGATGTAAGTTGGATTACAGAAATGGAGAATGCAGGTAAGAAATTTTATACAACTACGGGAGTACAAAAAGATGGAGTGGAACTGTTGAAAGATATTGGCATTAACACCATTCGTTTAAGGGTATGGGTTAATCCAACCAACAATTGGAACAACACTGCAGATGTTGTAGCAAAAGCAACTAAAGCAAAAAACTTGGGCTTACGTATTTTAATCGACTTTCATTACAGTGATTCTTGGGCCGACCCTGGTCAACAAACCAAACCTTTGGCCTGGAATGGTCAAAATATTTCAGCATTACAAACATCTTTATACAACCACACATTTAGTGTGTTAAATACACTTAAAGCTGCTTCTATTATACCAGAATGGGTGCAAATTGGCAACGAAACAAATGATGGAATGCTTTGGCCAGAAGGAAAAGCAAGTACCAATATGGCAAACTTTGCAGCTCTTATTAATTCAGGATACGATGCAGTAAAAGCTGTTAACAATACCATTAAAGTAATTGTACATATTTCTAATGGCAACAACAATACTTTGTTTAGATGGATGTTTGATGGATTAACTACAAACAATACCAAGTACGATGTTATTGGCATGTCTTTATATCCTGACGCAAGTTCGTGGTCAACTCTAAATACCCAATGTTTTGCAAACATGAACGATATGGGTACACGTTACAACAAAGAAGTAATGTTGGTAGAAGTTGGTATGAGCTGGGATGATCCAACAGCATGCCAAGCATTTTTAACAGATATTATTGCCAAAACAAAACAAGTAAACAACAACAAAGGCTTAGGCGTAATTTATTGGGAACCTCAATGTTATGGAAATTGGCAAGGCTATACAAAAGGAGCATTTGATAATAGTGGAAAACCAACCAATGCGTTAAATGCATTTAACTAATTGAAATTTTTTATGAAAAAAGTACAATCTATTGTTGTTTTTTTATTTTTCATAAGTGCAGCAATTGCTCAGAAAAACATAGATCGAAAGCAAATTAATTTAGATGAAGATTGGAAGTTTAGTTTTGGAAATGCCGCCAATGCTACAAAAGATTTTAATTATTCAATTGCTACAATTTTTTCAAAATCTGGAGCAGCTCTAGCAACTTGTATAGATCCTAAGTTTAATGATTCCAATTGGCGTTTACTTAATTTACCTCACGATTGGGCTGTAGAATTGCCTTTTGTAAACCTAAACAATTTTGATGTACAATCTCATGGCTATAAACCCGTGGGTGGATTTTTTCCTGAAACAAGTATTGGCTGGTACAGGAAAAAGTTTTTGGTAAATAAATCCGATAGCAACAATAAAGTTCAGTTGCAATTTGATGGAGTTTTTAGAAATGCTAGTTTTTGGCTCAATGGATTTTATGTTGGCACCAATCAAAGTGGTTATGTTGGAATAAATTACGATGTAACAAATTATGTAAACTTCAACAAAGAAAACTGCTTAGTTGTAAGAGTTGATGCAACGCAATATGAAGGTTGGTTTTACGAAGGTGCAGGCATTTACAGACATGTTTGGTTAAACACGTTTCAACCATTGCACATTACAGACGATGTATTTATTCGTTCTACAACCAAAACAAATCAATCAACAATAACCATTGATGTACCAATTCAAAATGAAACCTACAATAACAACAATTGTGATGTAGAAACATATATAACTACAAGAGAAGGTAAAAAATTAAAAACGGTAACTAATAAAAATATTGTAATAAAAACTGGCAATACAAAAATTGTACAACAACAATTAATTATACCCGACGCAAATCTATGGTCTGTCGAAAACCCATATTTATATAGAACAGTTACGTTGATAAAACAAAAAGGTAAAATAATTGATAGTGTTCAACATCGTATTGGAATACGAACCATTGAAATAAAACCAAACGGTGTTTTTTTAAACGGAAAACACATTAAAGTTTTAGGAGTTAATTGTCATCAAGATCATGCTGGCATTGGTTCGGCTTTGCCAGATTATTTACAATATTATAGAGTTGAGTTACTAAAAAAAATGGGTGCTAATGCTTATAGAACAAGCCATCATGCACCAATACCAGAATTGCTAGATGCTTGCGATAGTTTAGGAATGTTGGTAATGGATGAGCAACGATTGTTAAATAGTAGCACAGAATATTTGAATCAATTTGAACGATTGTTAAAAAGAGATAGAAATAGAACATCTGTTTTTATGTGGAGTATTGGCAATGAAGAAGGTTGGATACAAGCCAATGCTACAGGAAAAAAAATTGCACAAACCCTAATTGCCATTCAACAAAAAATTGATCCTACAAGAACAAGTACTTATGCTGCTGATATTGGAAATGTGTTTACAGGTGTTAACGAAGTAATACCTGTAAGAAGTTTTAACTATCGACAAACTGCAGTGGCCAATTATCATAAAGATCATCCAACACAACCAATTTTAGGTACAGAAATGGGAAGTACTGTAACAACTCGTGGACAGAATGAAAAGGATACAATTAAAGCTTATGTACCAGATCAAGACATTAC
>JAGOUF010000038.1 GCA_018061385.1 Chitinophagaceae bacterium
AGTTTAGGCTTAGGCAATTTGTTTTTTGGCTTACTTACCAAAAGTTTTATTCTTGTTTTTTTTGTTTGGATATATGAATATAGAATTTTCACCATACCGTTCAATGCTTGGTGGGCATGGGTACTAATATTTTTTGTTGATGACTTTAGCTATTATTTAATGCACAGAACAGCTCACAGTGTAAGATGGTTTTGGGCAAGCCATGTGGTACACCACTCATCTGAAAAATACAATTTAGCTGCAGCTTTAAGGCAAACTTGGACAGGCAATTTAACAGGATCATTTATTTTTTGGAGTTGGATGCCGTTGGTTGGCTTTCAACCAAAAATGATTTTCTTTATGCAATCGGTTAGTTTAATTTATCAATTTTGGATTCATACAGAAGGCATCAAACGTTTACCAAAATGGTTTGAATTCATTTTCAATACGCCTTCACATCATAGAGTACATCATGGCACAGATGTATTGTACTTAGATAAAAATCATGCAGGAATATTAATTATTTGGGATAGACTGTTTGGCAGTTTTCAACCAGAAATATTTACGCCAAAATATGGATTAACCAAAAACGTAAAAACATTTAATCCCGTTAAAATTGCTTTTTTTGAATGGGTAAATATTGCCAACGATATTAAAAAATCTAGAAACCTAAAAGACGTTTGCAACTATTTAATACAACCTCCAGGTTGGAGCCACGACGGAAGTTCGAAAACCACAAAGCAGTTAAGAAAAGAAGCCAATACAAAAGTTTAAAAAATCAATTGTTCTTCATAAAAAATTGCATAAATCAATAAAAATACTATCAGTCGTTAGCTTAATTTCAAATGCTTACATTTGCAGCAAATTACTTGCATGAATATTAAGAATAACATACTCGAAACCATTGGCAATACTCCACTAATTAAGTTAAATAAAACAACCAAAGATTTACCTTGCTTGGTTGTTGCTAAGGTTGACTATTTTAATCCTGGTAATTCTATAAAAGATAGAATGGCGTTGAAAATGGTAGAAGTTGCCGAAGCCGAAGGCAAATTAAAACCTGGTGGAACTATTATTGAAGGAACAAGTGGCAATACTGGTATGGGTTTAGCGTTGGCTGCAGTAGTAAAAGGCTACAAATGTATTTTTGTAACAACCGATAAACAAAGTAAAGAAAAAGCCGATATTTTAAAAGCTGTAGGAGCTGAAGTAATTGTTTGCCCTACCAACGTACTTCCAGAAGATCCTAAAAGTTATTACAGTGTGGCTAAACGTTTGGCCAAAGAAGTTCCCAATAGTTATCACATGAATCAGTACGATAATTTAGCCAACAGATTGGCTCATTATGAAAGTACTGGTCCAGAAATTTGGGAACAAACCGATGGTAAAATAACTCACTTAGTTTGTACAGCAGGTACAGGAGGAACAATTACAGGAACTGCCAAATTTTTAAAAGAAAAAAATCCGAATATTAAAATTTGGGCAATTGATGTACAAGGAAGTTTATTAACCAACTATTTTAAAACTGGTGAAATAGATATGAGCTTTGTACACCCTTACATTAGTGAAGGTTTTGGAGAAGATTTTGTACCACAGAATTACGACATGAGCGTAATAGATTATTTTGAACAAGTAAGTGATAAAGATGGTGCTATTATGGCCAGAAGAATTGCCAAAGAAGAAGGCTTATTTTGTGGTTATAGTGCAGGAAGTTGTTTGCAAGGATTAATGCAATTAAAAGATCAATTGAAAAAAGATGATTTGGTAGTTTGTATTTTTCACGATCATGGAAGCCGTTATGTTGGAAAAATTTATAACGATCAATGGATGATGGAACGTGGCTTTTTAGATGTAAAAACGTTTAAAGATATTGTTAGCGGAAGAGTGGGGAAAAAATTGGTTACTGTAGAACCAACACATACAGTTGCTGATGCTGTTGAATTAATGAAAAAATATGATATTGAACAAATACCTGTAATGAAGGATAATGAAATTATTGGTAGTATTAGTGAAGAAGGTTTGTTCTTGAAAATTTTTAACAACGCTGAAATTAAAGATGCAACAGTTGAAAGTGTTTTAGAACCTGCATTTACAATGGTTGAATTTACAACCCCTGTTGAACAATTGGGTAAAATGATTACAAAAGACAATGGAGCTGTAATTGCAAAAGATGAAACTGGCAGCTATCACATTGTTACTAAGTACGATATTTTACAGAGCTTGACTAAATAAAAAATTAGTACAAAAAAGTCCACAATCAAAAATTGCGGACTTTTTTTATTCGTTTCCTTGAACTACAATTACTATTTCGCCTTTTACTGTTTTTGTTTTAAAATAATTGGCAACATCTTGCAAAGTACCACGTTTATTTTCTTCAAACATTTTAGTGAGTTCTCTGCTAACACTGCATTGCCTTTCAGCTCCTAAATAGGTTGCCAACTCTTCCAACGTTTTTATTAAACGCATCGGGCTTTCATACAAAATAATTGTTCTTTCTTCCAATGCCAATTGTTTCATTTTTGTTTGTCGTCCTTTTTTCAAGGGTAAAAAGCCTTCAAACAAAAAACTATTTGTGGGCAAACCGCTATTTACCAGAGCTGGTACAAAAGCAGTTGCTCCAGGTAAACATTCAACTTTAACATCGGCCTTTATACATGCTCTTACCAATAAAAATGCAGGATCACTAATGCCCGGTGTACCTGCATCTGTAATAAGTGCAAAGGTTTTACCAGCTTGCATTTGATCTACTAAATGATTGGCAATTTTATGTTCGTTGTGCTGATGGTATGGAGATAATGGTTTATGAATGTTATAATGATTCAACAACCTAGAAGAAGTTCTTGTGTCTTCACACAAAATCACATCTACCGTTTGGAGTATTTCTACAGAACGATAAGTCATGTCTTTTAAATTTCCTAAAGGTGTTGGAACGAGATAGAGCATACTAGAAGTTATGAGTTAAGAGCTATAAGTTTAGATTGAGAAGATTTAGTACTTAACACTTAAAACATGGTACATCTTAATTAATCATTTCAATTTCATAAAATTCCATTACTGCATTTGCCAATAATTTCTTGCTTGCTTCGTCGGCAATTGCTTTAGCTTCTTCTTCAGATGCTGCTTCAATTTGTAAGGTTATATGTTTACCAACTCTTACATCGCTAACGCTTGTTATACCCAAATTACTTAATCCACTTTGAACAGCTTTGCCTTGAGGATCTAATAAGTTTTTTAAAGGCATTACTTTTATTTGTACATGAAAAGTTTTCATACAATTTATATTACGATGTTAATTTGTTTGTTTAAAAATCAAAGATAAAATTACATAAGCAACAAAACCAATTGGCACAGCCAACCAACCAACTAAAAACGCTGAAACTATTGACAGCAGTGCAATAAGAATAAATGGCAACATTTTTTTTACCGTTACCTCTTTAAACTTTAAGGCTAACATCGGTAAAGTTGAAACCATTAAAAAACTAATGAATACAACTATTCCATACCAAAACCATTGATTGCGTAATAGTTCAACAATTGTTGCATTGTTGCTATGCCAGTATACTAAGGGAAATGCAGCAATAAATAAACCGGCTGCTGGTATTGGCACACCTTTAAACCCAAAAGATTGTTCTGTATCAATATTAAATCTTGCCAATCTGTATGCACCAGCACAAGGAATAATAAATGCTGGCATTAGCCAAAGTGTTGAAACTTCTAAACCATTTTCTTGCTGTGCAAACGACAATCGAAGAAACTGATAAACTATCATTCCTGGAGCTACTCCAAAACTTACAACATCCGCAAGGCTATCTAATTGCTTGCCCATTTCACTGCTTGCCTTTAATAGTCTTGCTACAAATCCATCAAAAAAATCAACAACTGCAGCAATGCCAATAAACACACTTGCCATAAATATTGACTCTGGAATTTCAACCAATTGTTGTCCACCTGCATCAACAGTAATGGCTAGCCCAGATTGCATAATTGCAACAATTGCTAAGCAACCAAAAAATAAATTGAGTAATGTAAAAAGATTGGGAATTTGTTTCATTGTATTGTATAATAGTCAACAGTTAACAACTGATAACTCATTTAGTCTTTTAAAGAATTTATGATTGCTGAATTATTTTTTAAAATTTAAACTTGGAAATATACCAATCGCCATTCACCATTCACAACTCACTATTCATCCACTTATTTCTTCTTCATCAATGTTTCAATTTCTTCAACAGTAATAGGAATATTTTTCATTAAATCAATATGACCATTTTTTGTTATCCATAAATTGTTTTCTATACGAATGCCCATTTGTTCTTCTTCAATATAAATTCCTGGTTCAACGGTAAAAACCATTCCTGCTTTTATAGGTTCAGTTCTTGTACCTAAATCGTGTACATCTATTCCTAAATGATGACTAATGCCATGATACAAATATTTACGATAGGCTCTATTTTCTTTGTCTTCATTTTTCACATCACTCTTACGCAACAATCCAATTTTTAAAAATTGTTGAGTCGCTTCTTCTCCTACCAATTCAGTATAATCCAAAATACTAATGCCTGGTTTTAAAATACTTTTTGCATAATCGTGTAAGTGTAAGCAAGCATTGTACACTGTTTTTTGTCTACGTGTAAACTTTCCATTTACAGGAATCGTTCTGGTTAAATCTGCATTGTAACCACCATAGCTTGCACCAAAATCCATCAAAATTAATTCACCATCCTTACACTCTTCATTGTTGTTTACATAATGTAAAATTCTAGCTCTATCGCCACTAGCAATAATGCTTCCATAAGCTTGGCCTGTTGCACGTTGACTTAAAAAACTGTGCATAATTTCGGCTTCAATTTCATATTCCATTACACCGGGTTTAATAAAATTTAATAAACGCCTAAATGTATTTTCTGTAATATCAATCGCATGCTGTATTACGTCAACCTCTTCTTTAATTTTTATGCCACGAAGATTTTTTAAAATTTTTGCTGCTCTTAAATAATTGTGTAAAGGATAGCTGCTTTTCATTTCATCAATAAATCGATACTCTCTTGTTCTTATGATAGAAGCTTTTCTATCGTTCTCGTTGCTATCTAAATAAATATTATCCGCTAAATGCACCCAAGTTTGTAGTAATGCATCAATACTATCTAACCAAACAATTGTTTCAATTCCCGAAATATTTTTTGCTTCGTTGGCACGTAAACGTTTGCCATCCCATTTTTCTTTTAATTCGTTAGGACGAACCAACACCAATACTTCTCTGTATTTAGTATCTGAACAATCTGGAAATAAAATAACCATACTATCTTCTTGTTCAATACCACTTAACCAAAATAAATCGCTGTTTTGTTTAAAAGAATGAAGTGCATCTCCATTACTTGGAAACTCATCATTGCTTACAAAAATGGCAATGCTATTGGGTTGCATTTCTTTTATAAAACGCTTACGATTGCTAATGAAAATGTTCGGATTTAAAGGAAGATATTTCATACTTAAAAATTGAATGGCTGCAAGATAAAGTTTTGGCAGAATATATTGACTTTAAGAAGTGATAAGTACTGTTTTAAATTAAAAGAACTTTTTGTACAAGCCATTATTTGCAATAGAAAGAATATTTATTAAAATTTGATACGAACTTGTTTAAGAACATTCCTTATTTTGCTACAAATAATTATAGTTGCAGTATTTCATATTTATAGCCTACTTTATATTTTTTAGCTGGTTAATTACCACTATTCCATTTATAAAAAATGCCGGCATTCAAAAAAAATGGTTGATTGCTTTGTTTGCTTTAAAAGTAACAGGCGGATTGGCTTATGCTTTTTTTTATCAGCTACCAGCTTATCATGCCAACAGCGATACGTATCGATTTTTCAAATACAGTTTAGCAGAAACAGATATTTTGTTGCAACATCCATTAAAATTTATACAAGATTTATTTTCATCGGGCTACCACAATTCTGGCAATATTTTTATTGCAGAAGATTCTTATTGGAACGATTTAAAAAGCAACATTATTATTAAACTGTTGGCAATTTGTAATGTATTTACAGGTAAAAATTATTTTACCAATATCATTTTCTTTAACTTTTTATTCTTCTTTGGATTGATTGCATTGTATAGAACTTTTGAAGAATTTTTTAAAGAAAGAAAATGGCTTCCTATAATCATTATTTTTTGTATTCCATCTACTTTGTTTTGGTGCAGTGGCATACATAAAGATGGTTTATTGTTATCGGCAAGTGGTTTGTTGTTTTGGTATTTTAATACTTGCATAAATAAAGGATTTAATTACAAAAGAATACTTGCCATTTTAGTTTTATTGATAGCCTTATTTACACTACGCAATTATGTATTTTTTGCTTTAGTTGTAGCATTTTTTGCATGCTGGTTAGCTACAAAATTTTCAAAAAAAAGGATGGCATTTATGTTGGTGTATGTCATTGGAATTGTTTTATTTTTTGTAGCTCCACAAATACATGAAAAACTTAATTTCCCCAATTACATTGTTACCAAACAAGAAGAGTTTAAACAATTGAATGGCGGCAGCTTAGTGCAAACAAAAAACTTAGAAGATACCTTTAATAGCTTTGTTCAATATTTGCCCCAAGCAATAGATATGTCTTTTTTTCAGCCACATATTTATCCATTAACCAATAAAAGTTATTTACCAGCAATTGCCGAAAATATTTTTATTCTTCTACTCATTGTTGTTGCAGCAATTTCAATAAAAAAAACTAACAAATTCAATGTATTATTTGCAACTAACATTGCTTTTGCACTAACAATTTTATTAATTATTGGTTATACTATAACTTTTTCGGGTGCAGTTGTACGTTATAAAAGTTCAATTTTACCTTTTCTACTCATCCCAATTGTGTATCATTTAAGCAGAAAAAAACAATTCATCAACAAAAAATAAAACATTAAATATTTTTACATATAATACTTTTTTCATTAAAAATATGTTTTTTAGAAAGATTGTTGATATTTTTTTCAATTATTATTTCATTTTGTTGCATATTTGCTCAACAAAATCGAAAAAACTATGTCACTAAGATTTTCTGCAATTAGTTCACTAAGTACAACAGAAGAACCCAAATTTCAAGGTTCTGCAAAAATTACAGCCATTTTTGGCGAAAATGTTTTCACTATTCAAAAAGCTAGAGAATATTTAAGCGACGAAGCTTATAAAAGCCTTGCAACAAGTATAAAAGGTGGTAAAAAAATTGACCGTTCGGTTGCCAACCAAATAGCAAATGGATTAAGAGCTTGGGCCGAAAGTAAAGGTGTTACTCATTATACACACTGGTTTCAACCTTTAACAGGTACAACTGCCGAAAAGCATGATTCATTTTTTACTTTAAAAGGCGATGGAACAGCTATTGAAGAATTTGATGGTGCTGCTTTAGTACAACAAGAACCAGATGCATCATCTTTTCCTAATGGTGGTTTAAGAGCCACTTTTGAAGCTCGTGGTTATACAGCTTGGGATCCATCATCTCCTCCATTTATTATGGAAATTGGTCATGGTAAAACATTGTGCATTCCTACCATTTTCATTTCTTATACTGGCGAATCATTAGATTATAAAGCTCCTTTATTAAAAGCATTAGAAGCATTGAATAAAAGTGCTGTAGATGTTTGTAATTATTTCGATAAAAATATAAATAAAGTAACTGCTACTTTAGGTTGGGAACAAGAGTATTTTATAATTGATGAAGGATTGGCCAATGCTCGTCCAGATTTAGTACAATGTGGTCGTACCGTTTTTGGTGCATCTCCAGCAAAGGGTCAGCAATTAGAAGATCATTATTTTGGTTCAATACCTGAAAGAACTTATGCTTTCATGAGAGATTTTGAAACAGAATCTTATAAACTTGGTATTCCTTTAAGAACTCGTCATAATGAAGTTGCACCTGCACAATTTGAGTGTGCTCCTATTTTTGAAGAAGTGAGTATTGCAGTAGACCACAACACATTGTTGATGGATGTAATGGATAGAGTTGCACGTAGACATAACTTACGTGTACTAATTCATGAAAAACCATTTGCTGGTATTAATGGAAGTGGTAAACACAACAATTGGAGCATGAGTACAGATACTGGTGTTAATTTATTGGCTCCTGGTAAAACACCAAAAACAAACTTAATGTTCTTAACATTTTTTGTGAATACCATTAAAGCTGTTCACGATTATGCAGAATTATTAAGAGCAAGCATAGCAAGTGCTGGTAACGATCATCGTTTAGGTGCAAATGAAGCTCCTCCTGCAATTATTTCAGTATTTGTGGGCCAGTATTTAGCAAAAGTTTTACAAGAAATTGAAGTTCGTGTTGGCGATAAATTTGATGAGCAAGACGAAGCTATTTTAAAACTTGATATTCATAAGAGTATTCCTGAATTGTTGTTAGACAATACAGATAGAAACAGAACTTCACCATTTGCATTTACAGGAAATAAGTTTGAGTTTAGAGCAGTTGGCTCAGGTGCAAATTGTGCCAATGCCATGACAACTTTAAACACCATTATGGCAGAAACTTTAAAGAATTTTAAAGTTGAAGTTGATGCACATATTGAAAAAGGCGAAAAGAAGGAAATTGCCATCATGCAAACATTACAGAAGTACATTATTGAAAGTAAAAATGTTTTGTTTGAAGGTGATGGTTATAGCGAAGAATGGCACAAAGAAGCTGAAAAACGTGGCTTGCCTAATTTACCAACAACGCCATTGGCATTGGATGCCATGATTACAGATAAAGCAAAAAAATTGTTTCAATCGAATTTGGTGTACACACATTCTGAGCTTGAAGCAAGACATGAAATTGAGCTAGAAAAGTATTTAAAAAAGATACAAATTGAAGCAAGAATAATGGGCGATTTAGCTTTAAATCACATCATTCCTACTGCAATAAAATACCAAAACGAATTAATTACCAATATTACTGGTTTAAAAGCTGCAGGTTTAGATGAAACTGCTTATGCAAGCCAATTGTCTATATTAACAGATATTAGCAATCATATTCAAGTAATTCATCAAAATGTAAAAGCTTTAGTAACAGCAAGAAAAGTTGCCAATGCTATTACAGATACAAGAGAAAGAGCTATTGTTTATTGTAACGATGTTAAAGGAGCTTATTTTGATAAGATTCGTTACCACGTTGATAAATTAGAAAATTTAGTGAGCGATGAAGATTGGAGTTTACCAAAATATAGAGAATTACTTTTCTTAAGATAATCAATAATTTTATTGCAATCGACAGAGATAAACCCTACCATTTTTTGGTGGGGTTTCTTTTTTACAACTTATATTTCACAAGATGAATAGCAAAAAAAACACTCACAAAAGTGAGTGTTAAAAAATATTTACTTAGGGTATTTAACTTCGTGAGAATTTTTCAATGATGAAACAAATACTCACTAGTAAACAACTAATTACAAAACTTACTTTCATTTGTACGGGGGATTTATAAAAGTTAAAAATGTTAATTAATTCCGTTAAAACATTGTCATACTAAAGTTATGTTTATAAAGGTTACAAAAAAATGATTTTTAATTGTTTTTATTAATAAGCTATTGTTTTTAAATATTTTAATTAAAAATTAATTACTAACTACTCCACAATAAAGTTTTAGATATTGGAATTTGATGACATTGAAGATTAATCACATGTTGCCCATTTTGTACAGAATTGGCAACACCAATTGTATAGACTTATGACCAACATCGTACTCTATACTTTTTATCTACTCAATCGTTACAAATATTTTATAAAATAAAAGCAGTTCTGCATTGCAGAACTGCTTTATTAAAGTTTGTATTTTGTTGATGATAGAACTAAAGAATTAATCTTTTTTACTCATCTTTTTATCTCTCATTTTCTTTGCACCATAACCAACGCCTGCTGCAATGAGTAAACTTAAGCCTCCATCAATAGGAACATCATTTACGTCATCATCAAATACGGGTTGGGCATGTACTAAACTTGGTAAGATTACTGCTGCTATAAAGCAAATGGTTACAATGGTTGATATTTTCAATTTCATATTTATTAAGTTTAATAGTTTAAGAAGTTTAGGAGTTCTGTTTTTACTATTGAACTCCTAAACTTTCTTTGCCTTATACCCCTTTAGGGGATAGGAGTTTTATTCTACAATCACTGTTTTTGTTACACTCGTTGTGCCATTGCTGATTACCATATTGTAAGTGCCTGATGCTACATTGCCAATATTAATTGATTGTGTCGCACTGCCGCCATTGTGTGTAATCATTCTTGATGCAATCTCTTGGCCCAACTTGTTTACAATCTTAATGCTGTATAACCCTTGCTCTACATTCATCAATTGTACATTCACTGTTCCACCTTTTACTGGGTTTGGATATACTGTAAACTCTGCTCCTTTTGTGCCTGTTCTTACATTCACTACTTGGCTATATTTTACTACTCCATTTTTTTCAATGGCTTTGATTCTGTAGTAATTG
>JAGOUF010000449.1 GCA_018061385.1 Chitinophagaceae bacterium
GAACATTTCTTGATAAAAGTAGTGCATAGACCAAATGCACAAACTAAATTTCAAACTGATTTATTCTATATGGATTCTAAAACCATGAAATCTATTTGGAAAAAAAGCATCAATAGGGCTATTGCTGGTCCAATTATAGAAATGCTAGCAGATTTT
This sequence comes from Chitinophagaceae bacterium, assembly GCA_018061385.1. Classification (GTDB taxonomy): domain Bacteria; phylum Bacteroidota; class Bacteroidia; order Chitinophagales; family Chitinophagaceae; genus UBA1930. The sequence goes on from JAGOUF010000449.1 coordinate 157, forward strand.
GGATTAAAAAAATTTTTAATAGATAATTATGGCAATATATTTTATGTAAGTAACTCATTAGAATGGTCAATTACATCTATAAAATTTGATTCAAATATACCATCAGATATTAAACTGCCAATTGAAAATGGAATTAACATTGGATTTGGATTATCTGCTAATGGTCGCGTATGGTCAACGGATGCAATAACTGAAGAAGCTGGAAAACCTAAGGCTATTGATTTATATTTGAGTCCTTATAATGAATTAATTGTTACTGGTTTTGTAAACAAGCGAATTGAACAAAAGGGCCAAGACAAATATGATGTAGGAATTATAAATTTTATTATTGACCTATCAGATTTTTCAATAATATTACAAAAAATGCAAATGTTTGACGATACTTTTACAAAAAAAATTGAAGCATTTGGCAGCAGCTCAAAATATTGCAAGTACAAAATTGACCACATTATTCAAGTTAAAAAGTCAACCTATATAATAGGCCAGCAATATAATATAACAAAAGGAGGAATTGAAAGCCAACAAGATATAAATGGTTCTCCAACTTACAATAACAATAAAACACCTCGCAATAATTTATGGTCAGTACAATACAAAGATATTATTCTAGCAAAAATAAATTACAAAGGAGAATTCGAATGGATTAAAAACATTCCTTTAAGAAATGGACTTACTATTACTAGCCCCTCGATATTCGAACAATATATTTGTGTAAATGATGAAAATTCTATCCAATTCCTTTACAATGAAGACAGCAGAAATGCAGAAATGCGGAAAGATTCAACGTCAAAACCTGAAGATCTAAAATATGTCTCCAAAAATTTAAAAGGAAGTAATTTTGTCATGACCAGTTTTAATTTAGATAATAACAGCTTCAAACATCAAATTATTTTTGAAAATGACAATTTTTGCTACAGCCCATTAAAAGAAATAAATTATAACTTTATGCCGTCTTCAAAAAATGAAAATTTTGTAAGAGGAAAGAATAACAACATTATTTTTTACACTAAAAAAAATAACAAATCACAAATAGTCGAATTAGAAACCAATTAAATAAACTTATTAATGAAAATTAAAAACATTTTACTTTCTTCTGTCCTTTTAGGAAGTAGTTTGGTTATTGCACAAACCCCTGCAAAAACAACCAAAACTGCTGCACCTGTAAAAACAGCACCTACTGGCAGCATCAAATTTATTGAATACGATTTGCCAAATGGTTTACACGTGATTCTACACGAAGATCACTCTACACCGATTGTTGCTGTTACTGTGTTATACCATGTTGGATCCAAAAATGAAGATCCAAAACGTACCGGATTTGCTCACTTTTTTGAACATTTAATGTTTGAAGGATCAGAAAATATTGGTCGTGGCGAATACATGAAATTAATCCAAAATGCAGGTGGGCAATTAAATGCAAATACCTCATTCGACAGAACGTTTTATTACGAAGTAATCCCAAGTAACCAACTTGAATTAGGATTATGGATGGAAGCAGAACGTATGTTGCATTCTAAAATAGACTCAGTAGGAGTTGAAACACAACGTAAAGTTGTGAAAGAAGAATTAAAACAACGTAATGAAAATACACCTTATGGTTCTATTTTAAATGAAGCATTTGGTCATGCTTATACAGTTCACCCTTACCGTTGGACACCGGGTGGTTCTCCTGAATACATCAACAAAGCAGCTATCAGCGAATTTATTGATTTCTACAAAACATTTTATGTTCCAAACAATGCAACCTTATCCATTGCTGGCGACATTAATGTAGAAGAAACAAAAAAGATGATTGCTAAATATTATGGTTCTATTCCAAAAGGAACAAAAGCAATTCCTCGTCCAACAGAAGTGGAGCCTGTAAAAACAGCTGAAGTACGTGATACGGTTTTAGACAACATTCAATTACCTGCTGTAATTATGGCGTACCACATTCCTGCACAAGGAACGCCTGATTACTATGCAGTAAACATGTTGAGTACTTTGTTATCTCAAGGAAAAAGCTCACGTATGCAAAAGTCTATTGTTGACAAACAACAAAAAGCATTATTTGCAGGTGCATTTGCATTGCCATCGGAAGATCCAGGTTTGGCTTTAATGTTTGGTATCACCAACATGGGTGTATCGCCAACAGATTTGGAAAATGCAATGAACGAAGAATTTGAAAAAGTAAAAAAAGAATTAATTTCTGAAGAAGAATTTCAAAAATTAAAAAATCAAGTGGAAAATGATTTTGTAAATGCAAATACAAAAATGGCTGGTATTGCTGAAAATTTAGCAAACTACCAAGTGTATTTCAAAGATGCGAATTTGATTAATACAGAAATCACACGTTTTATGAAAGTAACTCGTGAAGATTTACAAAAAGCAGCTCAAAAATATCTTACAAAAGAAAACAGAGTGGTATTGTATTACTTGCCAAAACAATAAATACAATAAAGAGTAAGATCATTAACCAAATCAAAAGAAATTCAAAAATGAAAAAAATAATATTCTCCATAGCAAGTGTTTTCGTTGCAACAGTATTGTTTGCACAACCAAAACCAGCAGCTACAAAAACAACTGCTCCTGTAAAACTTGACAGAAGCAAACGCCCAGCACCAGCTCCAGCACCAGCCATTAAAATGGGTGAAATGCAATCCTTTGAATTACCAAATGGATTAAAAGTGTTTGTGGTAGAAAACCACAAAACAC
>JAGOUF010000450.1 GCA_018061385.1 Chitinophagaceae bacterium
ACTCATGTCTGTTTTAGAACAACAATCTTTTGTGCAATTTGTTCCTGCTTTACAACAACTCATACTTGTTGAATCGATTACTGTAGTTGCTTTTCTATCGTATTGACAACATCCATGTAAGTTTTCATAAACTTCGTTGGGTGCAGTTTCGTTTTGCGTATCGTAACCAGATGCTGCTACTTTCTTTTCAATATTTGCAACAGATGTTTTTGTAGCTAAAAATTTTACTGTTAATATTTTAGCATCCTCATTCCAAATTGCAGATGAAGCACCTGCACCTTTTGCTGCTTTTTCAATGGTTGTTTTGCGCATGCCACAATTGCCCCATACTTTAATTTTTTCTGTTGTTAAAGCTGTTTTAGGTTGTGCAAATGAGCCAATTGATATAAATAAAAAAGCTAGAATTAATGTTAATTGCGTTTTCATTTTAATAAAATTTATGGTGCAATTACAAGTGTTACCAATAGTATTAAAAAACTATTGCCACATGCAATGCATGATTAAAAATGTTTGTGTAAATAAATGCTGAAAAAATAAAATGTAGTGTGAAGAAAGCTATTGAAAGCTTCTGAATAAATTAATTGTATCAATTAAATCACACGTAGAGGAGTGGTATTAAATTCTAAAAACGCAATTCTTAATATAAATTTCTTCTTTAGGAATTAAAGGTGGCGAATTACTGCTGTAACTTAATAAGTTTTTTGTACTGTAAACAGGAATAGACTCTACAAAATAATCAGTAAAAATTGTTGCTACAGGTGCTTCAACTTGAAATGAAGTGTAACTAGCTTTGTGATTGTCTTCTAACTTAACAAGTTTATGTTCGGTTTTGCAACAAGATTTGCTTGGTTTCTTTTTACATTCACAAAGTTGCTTTGCCAATAAATCTACTTTAACCGAGCTAATTTTACCTCTACAATAATGTATATTCAGTACAATACCACTCGTCATAGCAAAGTATAAAATAGATAATATTGCGATGGTAAATTTTTTCATTGCAATGCAAAAGTAGTTAAAAAGAAACTGTAACAACAATTAGTTATTTAAAATAAAGCTAAAGTTAGTTTATAAAATTCCACCAAATGCCCAATCTAAACCACATTGCATTTTGTGCATATTGCTGTGCAGAGAAATTGTATTTGCCGTTTCCTGGAATTAACGTATTGATATTTTCGAGTCGTACAAAGGCTTTGAAGCTTTTAATTCTTAAATGTAAAAATGCATTTATCTCTGGTCTATTGGCAACTGTATAAAATTTTTGATAAAAAAATTGCCCTGTAAATGGAGAATAGTTGGCAGCTTTATAATTGGTATAATACTTCAATTCTATACCAGTTGATACAAATAAGTTGGTATAAAAATTTCCTTCAAATGCCAAACGTTGTCTCGTTAAAAACAATGGTAAATTAATAGGTGTGTTGGCTGTAGTTTGTTGTACATGAGCTTCAATATACCAGTTCCAATATTTACTTAATTTAATTTTCTTCTCTGCACTTATGTGCAATACATTCATCACACTACTTTCTTGTTTGGCTGCAAAAAAACTATCGAAATACGTATAGTTATTTACTAAAAAATATTCGCCAGATAATTTAAAATGCTTTAAAGGATTTTCATATTCTGCAAATACTCTAGCCGTATTTTCTTTTTTGTTAATGCCAACCGCTGTAACAAAAAAATTGTTTTGGGCATTGAAAATGGTTGACGGAGTTCTGTTTACATTTTGAAAACCCAATTCTAAAAATCCAATTCGTTTACCCAACAATCTTTTTAAACTTACAAAAGCTTGATAATCGCCAGCATTCAATCCATTCAAATACAAATTGCCAGTTGCTTCTAAATCCCAAACTTTATTTTTTGTTTTATTTCTATACTCACCATTCAAATAAATATTGTAATCGCTTGTGGTAATTGTACCCAATTGCCCTTTAATATTTTGTATAGCAGCACCAAATTTTAAAAATTGGGCTTGATTGTTTTTATCAGGAAAAGTAACTGCATTCAGTTCATTGGTTACAATATTCCACTTATTTTGAAACTGTAAATTGTTGTTGTTAAATAAATTTAATCCAAAGTAATTTGCATACTTTGTAGTGCTAACATTGTTGTCAATAAACTCATAATTAAATGAACTAATGTTTAAATTGTGTTGCAACCTAACTCTTGAATAAAAGATTTTATTGTACACAGAATCTTCGCTGTTATAGATTGAATCAACTTTTCCTAAATCATAATATTGCCTTAAAAAAATTGTTGAATTTTTATACCGATTGCCCGTTGAAATATTTGTATTAAAAGGATTTTGGGAGAATGCACCTGATGCTCCAATTCTTGTATCTAATTGAAATGGATCGCTAAAAGATAAACTATCCAACATTTTGGCATCAATCAATCCTCCATTTTCAGAAGAAATATGTTTATTAGACAATATAATTAACTGTGCTCCATACTTACGATTGTTGGATTGATATTGAGCATTTAAACGAATGTTGTTGTGGTTGTTGTTTTGATTTTTAAAACTTCCTGGTGAATTGATAAAACGATATTCGAGACCAAAATTAAAATTGCTTTTTTTGTTTTGTGTATGAGTTATATGAATAGTTTGTTCTGCCTTAGAACCCAACACATACGCCAACTCTGTAAAAGGACGAGTGGTTTGATAAAATTTAGAATTTTCAACCGTAAATTCATATACATCAAACTGATGAAAACCTGCATCCCAACCTGCTTTTAACAATGGAGAAAACAATAAAGACCTTGACGCCGAACCATAATTACCTATATTAATATTGGTATAGGGTTGTTGAAATTGTTTGGCAAAATCGTTGAGAGAGGAATCTAAAGT
>JAGOUF010000039.1 GCA_018061385.1 Chitinophagaceae bacterium
ATTCTCAATACCAAAACCGAATGCTTAAAACTATCGGCACTTAAAGTAAATAAAGAAGCGTTATTGGTAAGCGTTGGCTCGTAAAAAAAGGGCAATTGCATTTGGCAAAGTTAGGTTGCAATTAAATTAATGCTATTCTTTATCAGATACACTGTGCTGTTTTTTTATTCTAAGTTGAAATAGGCAGAATCATGCTTCTTGAAAAATATATCAAATAATATGTTGTTGATAATGAGTTTGTTATTCAAATTCAGCAAACAATATAAAAATATTGCAACCTTTTGTGTTTAAAAAACATCTTTACTGTAATCCATTTTCTTCGAAAAGCTACAATTAATAGTACCAAGGTTTCTCAAATGAAAACCAATTGTTGAAATTAAAAGCAATTGTTGCATGTTAAAATCTATTGTTAGCTTTCCTTCAGATAGTAGTTTATTTATTAGTAAACCAAGAAATCAACAATCCGAAAGATTGGTTACTTACTACGAACTCTATAAATTAATTAAGCATTTAAATGGCTCAATTATAAAATGTGGTATTACAACCGATGAGGCCTTTAGTTACTTTTCATTTTTTAAACAAATGAACCAGTATAGAAAGCAGCCGTTGGTAGCCTTTGAAAAAAACCCATCTATTTTTGAAATAGAAAAACACACCGAAGAGTATCAATCAGAAACATTGGCTGTAAAGAATGTTGCCTCTAAAGCAATAGGATTGGCTCAACAAAACTTAATTGATGCCGGAGTTTCTGAAAAAATTGAGTTTGTACCAGGCTTATTAAACAATTCAATACCAGAATATTTAATTGAAAATCCAGAACTTAAAATTGCATTGTTAACTATAGATATAGATGATTACGAAAGTACTTTAACTGCTATGCAATACTTTTATCCAAGAATTGTGAATGGTGGAATTTTAATTATGAACAATTATTATAAGAAATCGGCTGAAAGTTTAGCCATTCAAGAATATTTTTACAATGAAGACGTAATTGTTCGTCATTTTTCTTTAGAAAAAGGCCCACATTACATTGTAAAAGCATAAAAAAACGGCTTTTTGAAATAATTTAATAAAAAAAGTATAAAAAGGCTTTTCTATTTAATAACAACTCCATACCTTCGCCGTCCGTAAAAAATTTAAAGTTATGAACGCAGCAGTTCAATTTGTACACGAGCAGTTAAGTGCTAAGAAAGAATATCCAAAGTTTAAAGCTGGTGATAATGTTACCGTTAACTATAAAATTATAGAAGGTGGTAAAGAGCGTATCCAAAGTTTTCGTGGAGATGTAATTAAATTACAAGGTGTTGGTGCAACAGCTACTTTTACAGTACGTAAAATTTCTGATGGAGTAGGTGTAGAACGTTTATTCCCAATACTATCTCCCAATATTGATTCAATTTTATTGAACAAAACTGGTAAAGTACGTAGAGCTAAATTGTTCTATTTGAGAGAAAGAAGTGGTAAAAGTGCTAGAATTAAAGAAAAACGTTTCTAGTTGTAATAACAATATTTTAAAAGCGGAATTTATTTCCGCTTTTTTTAATTCATTTTGTTAAACTATAACTTTTAGGTATAAAACTCCGTATTTATCTTAGTTTTGTACTCTTTTAAAAACAATTATATGGGCAATTTAGGTTTTCAAGAAATATTAATTATTGCAGTGGTAATATTGGTATTGTTTGGTGGAAGAAAAATTCCAGAATTTATGCGTGGCATAGGCAAAGGAATTCGTGAGTTTAACGATGCTAAAAACAATGTAAAAAAAGAAATTGAAGAAGGCATGAACGAAAAGGACAATAAGCCATCTTCTTCTAATTAATTTCATTTCTCCACTTAAAACAAAAGGCAGCCTTTGTTTACGTTTAGTACAATCAAAGACTATCAAAATAATTTATTGCACAGCAACACCACTTGTTTGGAGGCTGTGCAATATTATTTACAGGCTATTAAGGCCAATGCTCACCTCAATGCTTTTATAGAAATATTTGAGCAGGAAGCAATAAATACTGCTATGGCATTAGATGCCAAACGCAACGCAGGCAAGCCTTTGGGCAAATTACATGGTGTAGTAGTGTCTATTAAAGATGTTATTTGTTACAAAAATCATCAAGTTTCGGCTGCATCTAAAATTCTCAACAACTTTACTTCAATTTATAGTGCTACTGCAGTTGAAAAACTGATTGCAGAAGATGCCATTATTATTGGTAGAAACAATTGCGATGAGTTTGCAATGGGCAGCAGCAGCGAAAACAGTGCATTGGGAAATGTGTTGAATGCACAGGACACAAGTCGTGTTCCTGGAGGTTCTTCAGGTGGATCTGCAGTTGCTGTACAAGCCAACTTGTGTATGATAAGTTTAGGAAGTGATACTGGTGGAAGCGTTAGACAACCAGCCGATTTTTGTGGAATTGTAGGGTTAAAACCAACTTATGGACGAATTTCTAGGTATGGTTTAATCGCCTATGCATCCTCTTTTGATCAAATTGGCATTTTTGCAAAATCTGTAAACGATGCTGCACTTGCATTAGAAGTAATGGCAGGAGAAGATGATTTTGATAGTACTGTTTCTTCTACACCAGTACCAATATATTCTCAAAATACAGAGCCAGAAAATAAACAATATAAGATTGCTTATTTTAAACAAGCACTTGAAAATGAAGCGTTAGACCCCGAAATAAAGGCTCAAATACGCTCGTTTATCAAAATTTTAACAGAAAAAGGACATATTGTAGAACCACTTGATTTTGAACTACTTGAGTATGTTGTACCTACTTACTATGTTTTAACAACTGCAGAAGCTAGTAGCAATCTTTCTCGTTTTGATGGAGTGCGTTTTGGCCATCAGTCAATACCTCAAAATGCCGATTTAAATGAGTTGTACAAAGCCAGTAGAAGCGAAGGTTTTGGCAAAGAAGTACAGCGTAGAATTATGCTTGGAACCTTTGTATTAAGCTCTGGTTATTTTGATGCATACTTTACTAAAGCTCAGCAAGTTAGGCAGTTGCTTAACCAACAAACCCAAACCATTTTTGCCAACTACGATGCCATCATTTCTCCAACAGTTCCATCCACAGCTTGGAAGTTTGGTGAAAAGAGCAACAATGCAACAGAAATGTACTTGGCTGATATTTATACTGTTTTTGCAAATTTGGTTGGAATACCAGCAATTTCTCTTCCTCTCTTCAAACACTCCAATAATATGCCTTTTGGCTTGCAAGTGATGGTTTCTCAATTTAATGAAGTACTTTTGCATCGCCTAAGCAATAATTTTATGCAATTAAAATAGGCTTCGAGGAGTTTTAAAAGTTAATTCATTTATTCCTCACCTCACCTTTCACAAAGTGAGAAATATAAAGCAGGGTTACTTTTTTCAAAAATTTGTATTGAATATTACTACCCAATTCTAAACCTGCTATTTGTTAATTTAAAAAGAGGGAACGTTCATGCAGCGATTACATAATTATTGGGGTTCTATTAAAACCACAACAAAAGTTTACTTACTTACAATGCTAGTTGTTGTTTTAGGTTTTACTTCAGCATCATTTGCACACATTAATGGCAATGTATTTCATTTTGCTAAATCATTCGATACTACTAAAAATGATATTTCATTAATTGAAAGTTTAGCTCCTAACAATCAAAACTATTTTACACAACCAGTAGAAGCTCCTTTAAATCCATTGGCAGTTGGTTTTGTAAATCAATATGCAGCCAAACAAGGCGAAAGCTTTGAAAAAATGAAAGTTTGGGGTAAACCATATTTTGATTTATACGATAAAATTTTACCACTTTACGGCATTCCGGTAGAGCTAAAATATTTAAGTGTAATTGAAAGTTCATTAAATCCAAGAACTGTTTCTTGGGCTGGTGCAGTTGGCCCTTGGCAATTAATGCCAGATGAAGGAAAACGTTTTGGTTTAAAAAGAACAAATTATAGCGATGAGCGTATGGACTTTTACAAAAGTACCCATGCAGCTTGTAAATTAATTAAAGAATTACACGAAACTTTTGGCGATTGGTTATTGGTAATTGCAGCATACAATGGTGGTGTTGGAAGAGTAAAACAATGTATTAGAAAAGCTGGTGGCAAAAAAAGCTTTTGGGATATTCAATATTTTTTACCAGAAGAAACTAGAAATCACGTAAAAAAATATATTGCTACACATTATATTTTTGAAGGAAGTGGAGGATGGACAACAATGACGGCCAAAGAAACACAAACCTTTTTAGCTGCTAGAGCCATCGATAATCAAGAACCAGTTTTGGCACAAAATGATCAGTTTAATACAACTGTAGTTGAAGTTGGTGGTAGATATTTAGCAGTAGTTGTAGCCAATTATTTATTGATGGATATAGATCAATTCAACAAATGGAATCCTGCATTTGATAAAACATTGGCATCTGGAAAAAGATATAAAATGCGTTTAAATAAAGATAGAGCTGTTGTTTTTGAAGCCAAGAAAAGCCAGATTTTATTAGAAAGTGTAAGAACTTTAATTAATGGAGAAGAAACTGTTGTTGCTTCAAAATAATCATCGAAAAAATATTAAAAAAAGGGAAACAATTATTTGTTTCCCTTTTTGTTTTTAGCCAAAAATAACTTCGTTTGTAGCACCCGCCCATTTGCCAAACTTTTCATCTACCGCTCTATATCTGTGGTTAAAAATTCCCTTTAATTGACTTTTTACCATAATGCTATTGGCAATATCTCCTAAAAACCACATGGGCAATTTGTAATGCACAATATCAGTCATTTCAACACCACCTTCAATGGCTTTAAAATGATGTTGATGATGCCACATACTATAAGGGCCAAAACGTTGTTCATCTACAAAAAATTTTCCTTCTTCTACATGAGAAATTTCTGTCATCCAATATAATGGAATGCCTAAAATGGGCTTTACTTTATATTCTATAATTTGTCCTGCATACATTGTTTTTCCATGATGTTTGCTAACAATATTAAAGCCCAAATTACTTGGTGTAATTTCTTTTAAATTATCGGGTTTACTAAAAAAATCCCAAGCAGTTTCTAACGAAATGGGAATTTTTTGTACAGTTTTAATTGAATAAATCTTACTCATACTAAAACAACAATATTGCATGTAGAAAGTTTACAGAATTTTAAACTGAATATTTATTGGAAGAAAATCAGCACAAAATTAGTTGCATAAACAACTTTTATTTATATTTGAATCTAAAATAGTTTGCTATGCAAGAAGCATATATAGTAGCAGGATACAGAACAGCAGTTGCAAAAAGTAAAAGAGGTGGTTTTCGTTTTACAAGACCAGATGATTTAGCTGTTGAAGTAATTCAACAATTGGTTGCAACAATTCCACAATTAGATACTACCCGAATAGATGATGTAATTGTTGGCAATGCAGTACCAGAGGCAGAACAAGGTTTGCAGTTTGGAAGAATCATTGCTGCAAAAGCTTTGGGGATTGAAGTGCCAGGCATTACAATTAACAGATATTGTGCCAGTGGTTTAGAGAGTATTGCCATGGCAACAGCAAAAATACGTACAGGCATGGCTGAATGTATTGTTGCTGGAGGAACAGAAAGCATGAGCCTAGTGCCAACTGCTGGTTGGAAAACAGTACCTTCTTACAATATTGCAAAAGATCAACCTGATTATTATTTAGGCATGGGTTTAACTGCTGAAGCTGTAGCCAATGAATATAAAGTAAGCAGAGAATTGCAAGATGAATTTGCATATCATTCTCACAGAAAAGCAGGTATTGCTATTGCAGAAGGGTATTTTAAAAGTGGCATTCTTCCAATTACAGTAGAAGAAGTGTATTTGAATGAAAAAGGAAAAAAAGCTACGAGAAATTATATAGTTGATACAGATGAAGGCTTACGTGCCGATACTACTGTTGAAGGATTGTCAAAATTAAAACCAGCATTTGCAATTGGAGGTTCTGTTACAGCAGGCAATAGCTCTCAAACAAGTGATGGTGCTGCTTTTACAATTGTTATGAGCGAAAGAATGGTGAACGAATTGGGCTTAAAACCAATTGGACGTTTGGTAAATTGTGCTAGTGCTGGCGTACATCCAAGAATTATGGGAGTTGGTCCAATTGCTGCTGTGCCAAAAGTTTTAAGACAAGCAGGCATGAGTTTAAATGATATAGATTTAATTGAATTGAACGAAGCTTTTGCAAGCCAAAGTATTGCTGTAATCAATGAGTTGGGGTTGAATAAAGAAATTGTAAACATTAATGGTGGGGCAATTGCCTTGGGTCATCCTTTGGGTTGTACAGGAGCCAAACTAACCATTCAAATTTTAAATGACATGAAGCGTTTGAATAAAAAGTATGGAATTGTAACAGCTTGTGTTGGTGGAGGGCAAGGTATTGCAGGCATTATAGAAAATTTGTAAGAAAAAACCAATTGAAATAGTTTGAGGGGTCTTCGTAAAAAACGAAGACCTTTTTATTTGCTTTCGGCCAGGGTTAATATTCATGAGTATACATGACTAGTTTGTCTTTCGGTGCAAGAAAACATACATATTGGCTTAAAAAAATTTGTTACAAAAAATCGTGTTACATTTTAAAATGTAACAAAAAAAATGTAACATTTTCTGGTATGGTTATTACCCTCATAAACCAACATAATAGCAAATAACTGTTTTTAGCACTTGCTTACTAAAACCAAGGTTTTAAATTGCGTAGTTCTACATAATTAATTTTACTAATTAGCTGCTAATTTTAACCCCATGCTACTTTTTAGGTTGGAGTCAAAAATCCATTGAATTATTTTAATATATTTAACAGCGAAAAAAATAGTTAAAAGATTAAATGAATCAAAACCCTGAACAAATAGCTCGTGATAGAATTGATGCTGCACTATTACAGTGTGGCTGGATTATTCAGGATAAATCAACAATTAATTTAAGTGCTGGTTTGGGTGTGGCTGTTAGAGAATACCAAACCAATGTTGGCCCTGCCGATTATGTGCTGTTTGTAAATAAAAAACCAATTGGCATTATTGAAGCCAAACGTGAAGAAGAAGGGCATCGTTTATCGGTGCATGAAGAACAAACCGAAGGTTATGCCACTGCCAAATTAAAATATGTAGAAAACCAGCAAATATTATTTGGGTATGAAAGTACTGGAGATTTAATCCATTTTACCGATTACCGTGATCCCAAACCAAGAGCAAGAAATGTATTTACCTTTCATCGACCTGAAACATTTTTAGAGTATAGCAAACAACCCAAATCTTTACGTGCTGCCTTGCAGGATATTCCTGCTTTGCCTATTGCAGGTTTACGTGATTGCCAAATAACGGCTATCAACAATCTAGAAGCATCGTTTAAACAGGCAAAGCCCAAAGCCTTAATACAAATGGCAACAGGTAGTGGCAAAACCTTTACAGCCATTACGTTTATTTATCGGTTGCTGAAATATGCCAAAGCCAAACGCATTTTATTTTTGGTTGATACCAAGAATTTAGGAGAACAGGCAGAGCAAGAATTTATGAGCTATGTTCCAAACGATGATAACCGAAAATTTACAGAATTGTATGGAATTACTCGTTTAAAAAGCAGTTTTATCCCTGCCGATAATCAGGTATATATTTCTACCATACAACGTATGTATAGTTTGTTGAAAGGTACAGAATTAGATGAAAGTGCCGAAGAAGCCAACCCCAACGAGTTTATACAAAAAGAACCTGCACCTGTTACTTACACAGAAAAAGTACCCATAGAGTTTTTTGATTTTGTGGTAATTGATGAATGCCATAGAAGTATTTACAATTTATGGAAACAAGTACTCGATTATTTCGATATATTTCAGGTAGGCTTAACTGCAACACCTGATAATAGAACCTTTGGATATTTTAACCAAAACCTCGTAAGTGATTATGGTTATGAAAAAGCAGTGATAGATGGTGTTTTAGTACCTTATAATGTTTTTACTATAGAAACCAAAATAACCAAAGAAGGCAGCAAAATTGCACTAGGCGAAAGGGTAGATAAAAGAGAACGTTTAACCCGACGTAAGTTTTGGGAAACCGTTGATGAAGATATTGAATACAGTGGTAAACAATTAGATAACGATGTTGTAAACAAAAGCCAAATACGCACCATTATACGTGCCATACATGAGAGTCTGCCAAATATATTTCCTGACCGCTTTTCTCCCTCTCCTTCAGGAGAGGGCGGGGGTGAGGTTTTTGAAGTACCCAAAACACTCATATTTGCCAAAACCGATTCTCATGCAGAAGATATTATAGAAATTGTACGGGAAGAATTTGGCGAAGAAAATAAGTTTTGTAAAAAAATTACCTACCGTAGTGAAGAAGATCCTAAAACGGTATTAAGCCAATTTAGAAACGATTACTATCCACGTATTGCTGTAACAGTAGATATGATTGCAACTGGTACGGATATACGCCCTTTAGAAGTGCTGGTGTTTATGAGAGATGTAAAAAGCCGTAGCTATTATGAGCAAATGAAAGGAAGAGGTACCCGTACCTGCAGTTTAGAACAGTTAAAAGCAACTGGTACACCTACTGCAAAATTTACCAAAGATCATTTTGTAATTATAGATGCCATAGGTGTAGAGCAAAGCCAAAAAACGGATAGTCGTCCGTTGGAAAAAAAGCCAGGCATGAGCTTAAAAGATTTATTGCAAAATGTGGCAATGGGCAATACCCAAGAAGATATGCTCACTAGTTTAGCCAATCGTTTAATTCGATTGGATAAACAAATGAACGAAAAAGAAAAAAGCAATTTTGCAGAGCAAGCCAATGGCTTTACCATTAACCATGTAGTAAAAGAATTACTAAATGCATATGACCCTGATACTTTGGAAAGTATTAAGTTGAAAGTTAGAAGTGAAAAGCCTGATGCGTCACCTAACGAAATACATTCACTATTCACCACTCACCATTCACATTTAATAGAGCAGGCAACAGCGGTATTTAACAACCCTGATTTAAGAAATTATATTGTAGATGTACGTAAAAAATACGACCAAATAATTGATACCATAAACATTGATGAAATTACACAAATAGGTTGGGTAAAAGATGCAGAAGCTGCTGCCCATTTAACCATAGGTAATTTTACCAGTTGGATAGAACAGCATAAAGAGGAAATAACTGCTTTACAAATATTTTATAGCCAGCCTTACCAACGCAGGGCATTAACCTATAAAATGATAAAAGACCTGTACGAAAAAATTACCACCGAGCAACCCTTACTAGCACCTAGCCATGTATGGCGTGCTTATGAGCAATTGCATGTTTCGACAAGCTCAACAAGACAGCCTAGTCCTAAAAACGAATTGATTGCCTTGGTAAGCTTGATACGCAAAGTAACAGGTATTGATTTAGCATTAACGCCTTACGATAAAACGGTTGACCGCAATTTTCAACAATGGATATTGAAGAAAAATGCAGGACAACACAATTTGTTTAGTGAAGAACAAATGCAATGGCTACGCATGATTAAAGATTTTGTAGCCAACAGCTTTCATGTAGAAAAAGACGATTTTGAATTAGACCCTTTTAATAAACAAGGTGGACTAGGCAAAATGTGGCAATTGTTTGGAGAACAAACAGAAGGGATTATTAATGAATTAAATGAAATATTGGTAGCGTAAATGATGACTAGAATTGACAACTTTTGAAAAGTTGTAAATTCTTAAAGAACAATAAAAAAATGAATACCTGATTTCATAACTTTCCAACAAGTTGTCAATTCTAAAATAACAAAATGGCAAAAGTAGAACATTATATTACCAAGTTTGAAGCAGATAGGTTTTATCATATTTACAATAGAAGTGTAGATAGAAAACCACTGTTTAAAAATGAGGGCAATTATGAATACTTTTTAAAAAAGTACGATACCTATTTATCGCCAGTTTCTGATTTATATGCTTACTGTTTATTGGGCAATCATTTTCATATATTGTTACGGGTAAAAGGTGAATCAGATTTAACATCAGATTTGACAACTTTTCAAAAGTTGTCAAATCTAAAAACACCAAATACAGAAAAATCAGTACATGATATTGTAAGCCATCAGTTTCGCAAGTTCTTTCAATGTTATGCCATGTCGTTTAATAAACAACAAGGTAGAACAGGCACATTGTTTCAAACACCATTTAAAAGAGCATTGGTAGAAGATGAGTTTTATTTTACTCGATTAATTTATTATATACATGCCAACCCACAACATCATGGATTGATCAATGATTTTAGAGAATGGAAATGGAGTTCGTACAATAGAATATTAATGGATAAACCTAGCAAATTAAAAAAAGCAGCAGTATTAGATTGGTTTGGCAACCCAAAAGAATACATTAAATTTCATGAATTGATAAGGCAGGAGCGTTTAACGGATCATATATTTATGGAAGATGACAATTAAATGGATGAACTAGAATTGACAACCTTCACTGACCAG
>JAGOUF010000451.1 GCA_018061385.1 Chitinophagaceae bacterium
GCTCAAATGCTTCTGTAAGTATGGCAGTAAATGGAGTATCTTATTCATCGAGAAATGTTTCGTTGAAATTGAACAATACTGCTTACATCAACAATCAATTGTTGGCTACTCAGCAATCAGCAGTATTTAATGCAAGCTTTGCAACTTCAGCAATCAATGCAGTTAGCAATAATTTTAGCATAGAGGTAGTGCCTGTTAATTCTGGTGATAATGTAAATAGAATTTATGCAGCTTATGTAGCACTAACATATCCTAGAATTTTCAATTTTGGCAATGCCAATAATTTTGTGTTTAGTTTGCCAGCAAGTACCAATGCTCTAGGCACATATATAGAAATTACAAACTTCAGTAGTGCAGCAATTCCTATTTTGTATGATATTACCAATAAGAAAAGATACACTGCTGTTGTAAGTAGTGGTACAATAAAGTTTGCTTTACCATTTAGTGCTAATGCAAGAAATTTTGTACTGGTAAGTCAAGATGCTTCAAGTATTCAACAGGTAGTTAGTTTACAAACAAAGAATTTTATCAACTTTTCAACAGTTGGCAATCAAGGTAATTATTTAATTGTTTCCAATCAGTTGTTGGGATTGAATGCTGGAGAAGCAGTTGATTTATATAAACAATATAGAGCATCTGCTTTGGGTGGAAATTTTAATGCAAAAATTTATGAGATTGATGAACTAACAGATCAGTTTGCATTTGGTATAAAAAAACATCCTTTCAGTATTAAAAATTTTGTACGTTTTGCAAAACAAAACTTTAGTACAAATCCTACACATATATTTTTAATAGGTAAAGGAGTTAGCTACGATGAATTTAGATTGAATGAAGACAGAGCATTTGCCAATCAACTAAATTTAGTGCCAACATTTGGCTGGCCTGCATCCGATGTTTTGTTGATTTCTGATGGCATTAACCCAAGCCCCTTGTTGTTGCTGGGAAGATTGTCTGCAGTTAAACCAACTGAAGTAAATAGTTATTTGCAAAAAGTAAAAGAATACGAGGCTCAATCTGCAAATCCAACACAAACGATAGCCAATAAGCTTTGGATGAAAAATATTGTACACGTTGCAGGTAGCAACGATCCTGGTATTGAAGGGTTGTTAATTAATTATTTAGATGGCTACAAATCAATTTTAAAGGATACACTTTTTGGAGCTTATGTATCAGATTTTAATACAGTTGCTGCAGGTGGTGGAGCAACGCCTGTTGTTGTTGAAAAAATGAAAAATTTGTTTGCAGAAGGGATTTCTTTACTTACTTATTTTGGACATAGTGCAGCCACTCAATTAGATTATAATTTAAGCAATCCTTTTGATTATAGCAATCAAGGTAAGTATCCAATGTTTTGTTTAAATGGCTGTAATGCTGGTAATTTTTTCGATTATGATACTTCTCGATTGTCTAACATTACATCGTTCTCAGAAAAATTTGTATTTGCCAATCAACGTGGTGCAATTGGTGTAATTGCTAGTACACACTTTGGATTAACGGGTTATTTAAATGCTTACACACAATCATTTTATCAATCGCTTAGAAGCACAAATGGCTATAACAATTATGCTTCAAAAAATATGCAGGATGCTGCAGCAACATTGTCCAATGCCGATTTTTTTGCTCGTATGCATGCAGAACAATTTTTGTTACATGGAGATCCTGCAATAAAAATTTATGCTCATGCTAAACCCGATTTTGCAGTTGAAGCACAAACAGTGAGTATTAGCCCATCTGTATTATCTGTTGCTGATACTAAGTTTACGGTAAAAGCCAAAATATACAATTTAGGCAAAGCTCAAATGTCAAGAGCTGCAAATGGTGGCGACTCATTACAAGTAAGTATTAAATGGCAACGAGCCGATGGAAGTATAGAATATTTGTTTAAAGGATTTTTGAAACCGTCTATTCGTTATGGGGATTCAATAATTTTAGATGTACCAATTGTGCCAATAAGAGATAAAGGAAACAACTGTATCACTGTTTTGTTAGATAGTTTGAATCAATACGATGAATTGAGTAAAGCCAATAATGTAACAACCAATTGCTTTTTTATTTTTGATGATGACATAAAGCCTGTGTTTCCTTTTGCTTTTGGGATAACCAATAAAAACAATGCAAAACTTTATGCTTCAACTGCCAATCCTTTAGCAAGTGCAAGGCAATATGTAATGCAAATAGATACAACAGAGTTGTTCAATTCTTCTTTTAAAATTACCAAAAACATTACTTCTTCGGGCGGTGTTTTAGAGTTTGATCCTCAAATTGTATACACAGATTCTACTGTATATTATTGGCGTGTTGCACCTGTTGCAGTTACAGGTGATACCAGATGGAATACAAGTAGTTTTATGTATTTAAATGGTGTTGATGAAGGATTTAATCAATCTCATTTATATCAACATCTTAAAAGTGCTACTAGCAAAATTTCGTTAGATAGTTTTTCTCGTAAATGGAATTTTGGTTTGGCTTCTACCAACTTTACTGTAACACAAGGTGTATATCCATTTACAGATTATGATGCCGATTTTTCAGTATATAAAAATGGATTGGGTTTTATTAATAGTGGATGTTTGGGTTACTCAGTAAGATTTACTTTGATTGATGCCGTAACAATGAAACCATATTATAACCAAGCAGTTCCTGGTATAGATTCTGTTGGTGCTGTTGGAGGTTTTATGGGAAGCAGTTCAACGAATTGTGGCAAAAGGGGAAGACAATTTAATTTTGAGTTTAGTTATAATTCTTTAGCTGATAGGAATAGAATGAGAGATTTTATCAATTGGATTCCTGCTGGCGTTATTGCCATGGCAAGAGTAAACATTGATGAGCCCTTTGATCC
>JAGOUF010000040.1 GCA_018061385.1 Chitinophagaceae bacterium
CTTTTAGTTTGTAATACACCTTGTTGTTGTTAGCTAAAGCATTTACATCAGTAAAAGTATACGTATTGGTTACATTGTTGTTTCCGGTAGCTTTTACTTGGCCAATTGAATTAAAGTTTTTACCATCAACTGAAGCGTGTACTTCAAACAAACGAGCATTTTTCTCAGTAGCAGTTTGCCACATTAAGTCGGCATTTAAACCATTGTTTTTACCAATAAAGGTAGCAAGTTTAACTGGCACTGTGCTAGCTGCTGTAACAAAAACGGTGTCATAAAAAGTACCACAAGCATTGGTGTATGAAGCCACATAAGCATAAATACCAGGAGTTGTCCAAGGGCCAACAGTGGTGCGCGGAGTTGAGCTTACAGGCGAACCCGCTAAAGTCCATCCAAAACCAGTTAATGTAGTTGGGCTTGGAACAGTAACACCTGTATTTACAATATTTGGGTCTTGAGGATTGGTTGCACTACTTACAACCCAATTGGTTGGTGTGTTTAGGTCGTTACCAATTAATTTAAGTCCACATGTGCTTGTTGATGTTGGCATAAATCCTGACCAATCCAATGCAGTAACACCAGCAGCAGCAGGGAAAGTGTAACTAGAGTTACCACTGTAGGTAACAACATCAATAATTCCCCCTGAAGAGTTTTTCAATATACGTCCTGTAGGGGTTATTCCTGAATCGAAAGTACCTGTGTAACTACCATTTCCTAGATAGTAGAAGTTAGTAGATGAATTCACACTTGCTCCTACTGTACCTACTGCAATAATAGCAGTTCCATTAGGGCTTAAAATAGTTCCAGTAGGGAAGGTATGCGTGCTAATTAATGTAGTTGCATTCCATTGTTCTAATATAAATCCTCCTAAATCAGAGTTAGGTACACCTGTTATCTCAACATAATCATCAGCAACGTGGTACGCAGGCCAGCCTCCGACTGGAGCTCCGGTAGTGGTTTTAAAATGACAAACTTCTGTAAACATAAATCCGCCACCAGGAAATAAAGTCGAATTAGCTTGAATTACAACCGTATCATTAGGGCCTGAAACATTGAAGTTGCGTTGAACCACCGATAAAATTGGTTGAACCACTATGGCTGAATTGATAATCAAGGTATCATTACTTAGCGCATTATTTACGCCATTAGGCTCAATATAAGCAGTTAAATTGTAGGTTCCTGGAGCAGATAAATCGATATTGCTGTTAAATGCAATAACAGATGCACTAACGGCTAAAGTCCCAGTATTCAATACCAAATTACCGTTTGAGTTAACAGGTCCTGTAATGTTCCATCTAATGGTTAAAGGGTCAACCGCAAAATCAACAGTACTTCCAATTAAGTTTCTCACTTCTAAAAATATAGAATCGGTAGTGCTATAACAAGCACTAGAGCGTTTTAAACTTGCGTCTAATAACCTTATGTCGCCAGAAATACCAGTAAACTCGTATGCACCAGCATCAGGTGTGGTAGTTGATCTAATGTTACCATTAATATCGGTTAAAACACCTATTGGTGTTCCAATATTATCTGCATTGATTGATAGTGGTGTTAAATTACCCAAAGCAGAAGCTGTAAATACAGGGTTAACAGCAACAGAGTTTGAATCTAATAAACTAGCAGTTCTCCAGTCGGCCAAAGTGGTTTGGTTGGCACCTACAAATCCTATAAAGTTAGTTCCGCCAGTTGCATCCATGTGTAAAACATTGTAATTAGAAGCTACCGTAGGAGAAACAGCACTTGCATATATCAAATGTTTTGCTCCAGTTCCAGTACCTCTAATGCTTATGATATTGTTTTTAAAGTCATGGTTAGTAGGGGCAGTACTTATAAATATAGCCCTAACGGTACCGGTACTAGATTGTAAGTTTAAATCAATGGTGTTATGATAAAACTTCATACCATCTCTTGTACCTAGTAAATAATAACCATACATCAAACCAGTAGTATTAATGTTATATAAGGTATTGTTAGTAAACTCTGTTTCAAAACCAGTGGTATTTACACATGTGGTAACATAAACAGGGTATGCAGTATACGTTCCATTACCTGCATCGTGTATTTTATTGTTGGTTACTTTAATATTACGAGCTGTAGCTAAGTATATACCATAAAAAGTACTCAAGGTTGTTCTGTTAGCTCTGTTTATATCATTGTTATGCACAACAATACTATCAGCATTTGATAGGTACACACCATAAAGGTAAAAGTCTCTAATAATATTGTTACTAATATTGTGCCCAGCATTATTTAAATAACTCGCTTCTCCAATAAAATTAACGCTATAATATCCACCTATAACCTCATTGTTAGTAAATGTTATAAAACGGGCGTTGTTACCAGCGGTAGTAGCTGCTGCTATTGAACCCGATGCAACAAAACCAGCATTGGTTGTTCCTGTAGAGGTGGTACCTACGTTTATAACATTATGTGTAAAGGTTAAATAACTAGATTGGTTAGTAACATGTATACCAAAGCCTGCGTATCCAGTAGTTCCAACAATATTAAAGCTATCTAAAGTTACATACGAAGTATTGTTAAACGAAACTAGTGGACTAACACTACCTGTAATGGTGTTGCCATTTCCGTTAAATGTAATGGTATTGGTTGCTGATGCATTTGGTATGTTTCCAAATTGAACACCCGCATCATAAGGGCCGCTATTGCTAATTACATTGAACGTAACTGGGCCAGTTACACCTACACACTTTAATTCTTCAATAAGTGAAGCAAAATCGGTATAGTTGGTGCTGGTTTGTGCCGCATTTTTATTAATGGTATATGTTCCACTAAATGGAGTAGTAGTTGTTCTTACTGTTACCGCAGCAGAAGTGTCGTAATTTGATAAACAACTTACAATACATTTATACCAGTTTGTTGTAGTTTGTGAGCGAGATAATGCTCTTAAAGTATCATTTAATAATGGAGCATAAGTTCCTGTTGCACCCGATGTAGAAACCAACCATTGGTATTTTAAACCAAGTGCGTTTGTTGCACTATCAATATTTAAATTAATGGTTTGTGTAGCACAAGCATAACTCACATTGCTAATCGCATTACCAGCATCAGGTGTTCCGCTACAGCTAAGTGCTGTGGTAAACTCGTAAGCACCAATATCTGGTAATGATAATGATCTAGGAGCGTTATCAATATCTGTGGTTACACCAACAGCAGTTCCTAAATTATCTAATGGAACAGAGAGAGGCTTTAAATTACCAGCGGCTAAGTTTGTAAACTGTGGGTTTATATCATTTGAGTTAGCATCTTGTCCAGAAGCTGTTTGCCAATCGGCTAAACTAACCCTTGTTGCTGCGTTCCAATAACCAACATTGTTATTTGAAGTGGTGTTTACAATAATATTATTGTTGTCGGAGTTAAATGAGGCAGACGCAGTGGTAACATATATACCTGTTTTTATACCAGTACCACCACCAGAAATATTAATAATGTTATTTTTTACATTAACATTAGTAATAGCTACACTTAAAAACAAAGCCCTAATTGCACTAGTACTTGCAGTGGGAACATCGTATTGAATAGTATTATGATAAATATTTACGTTGTTTAATGCTGTTGTAAGGCTATATATACCGTAAAAGATACCAGCAGTTTGTCCAACATTGTAAATTAAATTATTTGATATTTCGGTTTCGTAACCAGTGCTATTAACACAATTTGCAATATAAATAGGGTAGGCACTGTATGAGGCAGCCCCAAAATCGTGCAATTTATTTTTCTGTATTTTCAAGAATCTACTTGTGCTTGAATAGATTGCATATAAAGTAGTTAAAGTTGATCTACTGGCACGATTGACATCATTATTTACGATTTCAATACTATCGCCATGTAACACATAAACACCATAAGTATAAAAATCTCTAAAAATATTGTTTGCTACATGGTGTCCATAATTATTTGAATAGCCAGTATTGCCTATTAAGTTAAAGCTATAATACCCGCCAATAATTTCGTTGTTAGTAAAAGTGATGTATTGGGCGTTATTTCCCACAGTAGTAGCAGCAGTTGGCGAACCAGATGCAGCAAAACCATAGTTAGTGGTAGTTGTGGCGGTAGTATTAACGCTTATAGTATTACGATTAAAAGTTAAGTGATGCGAGCCACCAGTAACATGCACGCCACCTCCCACAAAGGCAGGTCCACCCAAAATAGTGAAGCTATCTAAAGTAACATAATTAACGTTATTAAAACTAACAATTGGGCTTACCGTGCTTGATATTGTAGCACCATTACCATTAAAGGTTATGGTATTAATTGATGATGTTCCGGCAATTGAAGCAAATGCTAAATTACCTGCGTATGGGCCTGCTGTTGGGTTTACATTAAAAACAACCGGACCACAAACGCCAAATGCACTTAAATCGTTGGCTGCCGCAGCAATAGTTGCATAATCAGCACCAACACCGCCAATGGTAAAAGTACCAGATAAAGCAGACCTTAAAACCACGCTAACTGTATCGTCAGTATTAACGGTGTCTGGAAAAAAGTTAGGGAACTCCGTCCAAGCTTTTATAGCTTGCACTGTATTTCCAAAGCTCCTATTGCCAAGTGTTATTATTGTATCATTAGGATATAAACTACCACCAAAAGTATCAAGTGGTGAAACCCATGAGATTGGTGTTTGAGGTATTCCATCAATTGTCCAAGCAATGTTTACATTGTTTAATACATTGTTTCCATTGTTTCTTAATTTAACTTTTATGTCGTGGTTACCCGCGCAAAATGATTTTGGTGAAACAAATTCTGAAATTCCAGCGTTATTGGGAGCAGGTGTAACAGGCTTATATACACCTATTTCAAAAAATGCTGGATTAGTTCCCGCCAAACTATTAAATCTTATTTTTGTTGTGTTTACTGTTGTAAAAGAGATAGAGTCACTCGTATTTATTGCAGAAGGTGAAGGGGTGTAACCAGACTGAATAGTTGTGTAAGCAGAACCGTTCCAATACTCAATTGTACAAGACGTAAATGCCCTTGAGGCTTTGTGAAATACCACTTTGTTTATAGATACAGGAGTAGGCCAAGTGTATTCAATCCATCCATTAGTAGAAACCCAACCCCATGTAACGAAATCGTTATCATTATAGCTGGCAGGGGCATATTGTGTTGCACCACCTCCGCTATGCGTGGCTATTGCTGTTAGTGCTAAGTTACTTGATTGCCCGAAAGCAGTTGCTGAAAATAATGTAGCAAGCAGCAAAAAGAATGTAGCTTGTACATTAATAGAAAATGTTTTTGTTAGTCGATGTTTGTTGAGTTTTTGCATAATATTTAAATTTAGAATTCTGTATTAATAATTGTTTTAGTTATGTTTTTGTTGTCTGTTTGCCTTGAGCGCCAGTATTCGCTCTGGCTTATACATTTAATTTAATTGTGTTTTTGAAAATTGTAAAACCGTTTTTTAGTTTATTTTAACTGTTCTGATTAACAGTTTTTAATTGTTAATTTTTGTGCAGCTAAGATATTAAATAAATGATGCTGCGACATTTTATAGATGTTTATAAATACAAATCGGTTGTGTTTTGTTTGCCATCTAATTCAATTTATATATAAGTAATACATTATTAAGATATTATAATAATGATAATAGGATTAAAATTTAGTTAAAATGTATTTATTAATTCCCGCTTTGGTTAAAGTTAAGCCATGTTAAAGCTTAGCCAATAAAAAAGCGCCCCGATTTCGGGGCGCTTTTAATAAAAAGATTAACTTAAAATTAAACTTAAACTTAATCTTATTGTTTAACTAATTTTTGCACAGATGTGTTACCATTCTGTGTAACTTTAACAAAGTAAACGCCTTGGCTTAATTGGTTTAAGTTAAGTTCTACTTTATTAGTATTGGCAGTGGTGTTGTAAACATTTACACCATCAACGCTTACAATTTCGATAGTAGCTTTAGTGTTATCAGTTAAACTTACCGTTACATTATTATTAAACGGATTAGGATAAACTTCAACACTTGTTTGGTTAGCATTATTATTACTTAAAACAACAATATTACTCCATTCAAATTCACCATTCACATCAATCATTTTAAGTTTGTAATATACTTTGTTGTTGTTAGCTAAAGCATTAATATCAGTGAAGTTGTAATTTGAAACACTATTGGTATTTCCTTTAGCTTTAACTTCGCCAATTGCATGGTAGTTTTTACCATCAACAGCAGCATACACTTCAAACATGCTTGCATTTTTCTCGGTAGCAGTTTGCCACATTAAGTCAGCATTTTTATTGCTGGCCTTACCAATAAAGGTTACCAATTTAACAGGTAATGGAGTAAGTGCATCGGTTGCTAAGAACTGACCAAAAGTACTTACATAAGTAGCTTTAATAGTTTTTGCAGTCAAGTCTACAGTATCTGCGGTGTTAAAGTTATAAGTACTCCAATAACTAATATCGTTACGAGAAATACGTAATGCACTTTCGGTAGGGTTGGTACCAATTTGAGCTGGTTTGTAATGTAAATCCATATCAAATAAATAACCACCAAATCCACTAGCAACAGCATCAATATACACATTGCTATAGTTTAATAATGGATTAGCATTAGGGTTTCTAACACCTGTGTATTGTCTAACCGTTACACTTGTAGGTACGCTCGAAAACATATCATAAGTAAAAGTAGCAACAGTATCAGTACCAAATAAGAAAGCCTGTCTACCACCAGCAACCGGAGTTGCAGGAACAGCAGTAGCCAAAGGTGGAATAGAGGTAGGAGTTACTTCGTAAGCACCTAAATCTGGAACACCTGCAGCAGGAGTTTGCGGACGAGCAACATTGTTTACATCATTTAAAGCTAAACCTAAATGTGTACCTCTGCCATTAATAGCCCACACTGCAGAATCTGCTGCATTTGGTGTTAAGTTAGTTGCCGAAGTAAATGCTGATCTGTAATTAATTGAGTTACGCTCTAAACCTTGGTAAGTTGTTCTCATGTCTGGTAAAGAACGTGCAGAAACAGCGTAATAAGGAGTAGTACCAGTTGATGAAACCAAGTTATAATCAGAAGTCATGTATAATGAACTAGGGGCAGCGCTAAAGTAGTAAGCATAAGCACCAGTAGCACTAAATACATTGTTCATTACACGGAAGCTAGGCTGCAATGTAGTTGCATATCCTACATAAAAATAACCGTTACCAGTTGAGAAACTATTGTGTACAATATCTTGGTTATTAGTACCCGTTTGGCCAGTATAAATGTAAGTAGAAGTACTTCCAGAAAAACGGTTGTTAGCAACTATTGATTTATTGGCAGGTGCATTATTACTGTAATACATGTACAAATAAATTGTTTTACTTGAGTTACCCTGCCATACATTGTTTGTGTATGTAAATGCAGAGTCGCAATAATAATGGTACATGTAGTTTGTAGTAGTACCTCCGGCTGGTTGTATAAAAGTATTGTTTGTAACCTTAGCACCTACGCTGTAATAAATGTAATATAACGGAGTGTAATAAAAATTGGTAAACGTGTTACCACTAATAATAGAGTTACTGTGGTAGGCTGTTCTCGAAGAACCATATAACCTAATACCATAATAAGAGCCATCAAAAGCATTGTCCATTAAAGCCAATCCATTACCTGTATATGCTGTAGTGTATAAGGTATAATGAGAAGCAGTAACAGTAGCACCATCATACATAGGAGCACTAATTTTACAGTTTCTAATGGTATCAAAATTACAGTTATTGTCTAACAATAAGGTATAACCACTAGTTGTATTGTTGGTTTGGTTAATGCTAACTTTATCAAAAATATAATGGTTTGCATTGTTGCTAAATCTAACCACATAATTGGCATTACTTGCAATAATAACCGAGTCGGCATTGTTTGCTTGCGATTTAAACGTGATGGTGTTAGCAGCACTAGCACCAGTAGCTTGGGTTAATAAAACTTGTCCATTGTAAGTTCCAGTTTTAATGTTAAAGATAACAGAACCACCAATACCACGACCAGCAATTGCACCAGCAGCATCGCTTACCGAAGTAAAATCACTTGGAGCAACACCCACAACGTAAGTACCAATTAAAGGCGGATTTAAGGTTGTTGACAATGTATCATTACTTGGGTTGCCATCTGCCATAAAATTAGGTGTAGATGTGTACACTTTAATATTATTAGCACCATTACCTAAAGTAATTTGGTTAAAGTTATTAAATATAACAGTTGTTGTACCGCATGATGGTAAAGTGCCTGTCCAGCTTTGTGTTACTGGAGTACCATTGTTTAATGTGTATGCTACATTAAAACTAGTTACCGTATTGCCACCATTATTACGCACACGTACTGCTAAATCTTGAGCACCCAATGTAATAGGAGCGGTAGGATAAGGCATAGCCTCAACTTGTAAATCAAGAGCAACACTTTGGTATTCATAAGCACCTAAGTTAGGCTCGTTAGCACGTGGTGTTTCATTGATGTCATTATTCACCAATCCATTTGTATTTACACCTCTAATACATCCGTTTGTTATTGCAAGGTTTGTTGCGCTTACAAATGTAGGAGCAGCATTAAACGATGAATCACCACCTCTAGTATTGGTATTGTAGTTAGTTGGGTTATAAAATGCACCTCGGTAAATTAGGTTTCCTGTAGTAGTATTTGTTGCATTCCAATATTGGTTATAGTTTACAACATTACCAGTTGGGTTTGCAGCAAAATAAGCAGGAACGTAAGAGCCATTGTTTACAATAAAAATATTGTTTTTAACAACAGTAGTTGTTGAAGTAGCATTGTAAAAACAAGTATAAGTGGTTGAAGTTCCAGCACCGCTCATAACAACAGTATTGTTAAATACATTGGTTGGGTTGGCAGCAGGGTTGTACACATAAATACCGTAGTATCCGGGGTATGAAGTACCTTGGCTGTTACCATTAACTACGTTATTGGCAACTAATGTGGCACCAGCAGTAGCAACAGATGTAGACCAATAACAGTAAATGCCATAACCTCCAAAGTTGTTAACTTTATTACGGGTAATGCGACTTGAAACACCAGCAGTACTATTTTGGTTGTAATAAAAATACAAACCCATATAGCCATAGTGTTCACCTTGCATGTTAATGGTGTTGTTATCTACTATTACAGGGTTATATGAATAACTAATGTACGCACCATAATAATTTGAGTTGTTTATTAAATTATTAGTAAATATGTTGTTTCTGTTGTACAAAGCATTAGATGCGCCATAAAATGCTAAAGTATATCCAGCACCAGTAATGGTGTTGCTATCTACTAATACAGAATCAGCACGCATGGCCGAAACTCCAGTAGCACCAGCAGTTCCTGTATAAATAATACCGTAACCAGTACTTGCAGTACCAGTTATAATTGGCACATTAACATTGCAATTAATTACTTTAACACCAGTACCTTGGTTTGCGGTATTGGTACCTACTACACCTACGCCAGAGCTTGCACCACCACCAGTATTGTTAATGGTTAAATCTCTTACTGTGATATAACTTGCTTTGTCGATAAAAAATGCAGGTGCACCTGCCGAGTTTGTATTAATGATACAAGTTGTTTTGTTAGAGCCTTTAAAAGTAACTGTATTGGTAGCATTAGCGCCAATAACTGGGCCAGCAATTTTTACTTGTCCGCTGTATGTTCCTGGTCTAATATCAAACACAACTGGACCAGATATTCCGTTTGATAATGCGCTAGAAGCAATTGCAATTGTAGCAAAATCAGGAGTAGTACCACCTACTGTATACGTACCACTTAATGGTGTATAATATGCAGCAGCAACAGTATCGTTACTTGCATCAGCATCAGTTAACGAATTAGGGCCGCTTGTGTAAGCCTTAATTAAATTAACAGCGCCTAAAGTAATTTGATTAGTGCTGGTAAATATTGCAGTATCAGCATCACATGTAATAAGTGTTTTGGCACTCATTAGTTGCGTAACAGGTGTTCCACCATTTAAAGTGTAACTTGCATTGTAAGAATACACCGTATTGTTACCAATGTTTTTTACGATAATCGATAAATCTTGCGCACCAGCTGTAATTGGTGGAACTGGGTTTAACAATCTAGTAACAGCAAGGTTATTTGCAGCACCGCCTGAAAACTCGTATGCACCAACATTTGGTGTAGTTAAGCTACGTGCGTTGCCATTAATATCTGTTGCAATATCTGCTGATAAATCAACGCCATATCCATTACATCCATCAGTTAATGCATAGTTGCCAGATAATGGTGAGGTGCGAATAAAAGATGGGGTATTGTTGTAAGAAGAATCTCCACCAACTGTGGCCGTTTTAAAATTAGTTGGGTTGTAAAATGCACCACGGTAAACTAAATTTCCGGTTGATGTATTAGTAGCATTCCAATATAAATTATAATTAATGTTATTACCAACTGGGTTTGTAGCAAAGTAAGCCG
>JAGOUF010000452.1 GCA_018061385.1 Chitinophagaceae bacterium
CGTCCTACGTTTTTGCTCTTCTACATCGTCCAGCAAAGCCGGTTCCTCTGTAGACAAATTTGCAGGTTGATCATAGTGTTGAGTTTTAACTACAACTTCATCCGCCGCACCTGGAGTTTCATCTCTTTCAACCAACTTCATTTCAAGCTCCGGTTGCTCTTCAATGGGTTGAGAAGCTAGAGGAGTTTCCATAAGATGTCCGGACATAGACACTGGTTTCTCATAGTTAGGCTCTGCATAGATATTGGACGGTCTAGTTAAAAAGCTGTTGTTGGATGCAACAGGCTCAACAGTATTTTCATCTTGCTGATTGTTATCGTTGCTTGCTGTTACAGTATTCTCTTCTTGAATATTGAATTTAGGGGCAACAACTTCAGCAGTTATTTCTGTACTTAATTCAAAACGCAATGTAGATGTTTCTTCTACAACTTCAGATGGTAATTCTATGTTGTGTGGAGTAGTGGTGGAAAAGTAATCTGTATTGAATGTGCTACTTGTTACAGTAGTTTCAACTTTTGTTTCAACCATTGTTGGTGCAAAAGGATCTACAGTTACAATGGGCATTTCTTGCTTTGCAATTACAAGCTTTTCATCAGCTATTTTTTCTTCAGTATCAAACCCTAAAGTCATGACAATTTTCTCAGGTTTTGGCTCTGCTTTCTTTTCAATTGCTGGTTTTGCAAATGGATCTTTTGCATCGAAACCTGTAGCAATTAAAGTAATACCAATTTTTGCACCTAAACTGTTATCATAACCAGTACCAACAATAACGTCAGTATTTTCTCCAGCTTGCATACGCAAGAAACTGTTGATTACTTCTAACTCGTCCATTGTACATTCATCATCACCTTCAGCACTATTGATGTTGATTAAAATCCACTTGGCTCCTTTAATATCATTATCATTTAATAAAGGAGAACTCAATGCTTCTTCAATAGCACGTTGGGCTCTGTCTTCTCCTTCAACTTCAGCTTTACCTAAAATTGCAACGCCACCATTTTTCATAACTGTACATACGTCAGCAAAGTCTACAATAATATGACCACGGCTATTGATAATATCTGTAATACATTTTGCTGCAGTAGCTAAAACGTTATCGGCTTTTGTAAAAGCTTCTTTCATTTTTAAATTGCCAAATTGCATACGCAATTTATCGTTGCTTATAACCAACAAAGTATCTACATGAGGTTTCAATTGTTTAATACCTTCTTCGGCTTGCAACATACGTCGTGGGCCTTCAAAACCAAAAGGAGTGGTAACAATACCAACAGTTAATATTCCTAAATCTTTACAAATTTTTGAAATAATTGGAGCACCGCCAGTACCAGTTCCTCCACCCATACCAACAGTAATAAATGCCATTTTGGTATTTACTTCTAGTATGCGTTTTATTTCTTCTAAGCTTTCTTCAGTTGCTGCTTTACCAACTTCTGGATTGGCACCTGCACCCAAACCTTGTGTAAGGTGTGGACCAAGTTGTATTTTATTGGGTACTTTACTTTGCTCAATTGCTTTAGCATCGGTATTACAAATAATAAAATCTACGCCTTCTACATCTTGAGAAAACATAAAGTTTACTGCATTACTACCGCCTCCGCCAACTCCTACTACCTTAATGATAGAAGATTTTTGTTTAGGCAAATCGAAGTGAATCATAATCTTAATTTTAATGGGTTAGTTAGTTACAATTGTAAGGTATGTGGTAAAGGGCTTAAGGTATTTATATCTTCAACCTTTTACCACACCTTCTCCTTTTATCTTATTATTTTATCTTCTTCTTCTTTAAATAAATCAATTAAGTTGTCTTTGAATTTATCCCAGAATCTTAGTTTTTGTTTTCTTTCTGTAACATCAACAGTTGTTGGTTCTTCTGCTACAGGTTTGGCAACAATTGGTTCTTCAACCTCAGTTTTTAATTTTTTAGGAATTTCAATTTTGCGATATTTCTTTTCAAACTCTTTATACTCATGTTCGTAATCGCTGTATCCTTTTAATATTAAACCTAAGCAAGTTGCATACATTGGTTTTTTTAGCTCGTCTATATGATTGGCAGCTAAATGTTCGTTAGGTAAACCAATACGTGCATTTAAACCAGTTGTATATTCTGTAAGTTGAATTAAATGTTTAAGTTGAGAACCGCCTCCCGTCAAGATGATTCCACCATTCAATGCTCTACTATCTAAACCCACTTGTTTTAAATGATAAGAAACAAAATCAAGGATTTCACTCATACGGGCTTGAATAATTTGTGCTAAATTTTTAACACTAATTTCTTTTGCCTGCATCCCTTTTAATCCTGGAATGGTAATAAATGCATTGGCTTTTGCTTCATCGGCAAGAGCACTACCAAACTGTACTTTCATAGCTTCAGCTTGTTGCTTTAAAACACCTAAGCCTAAACGTATATCGTTGGTAATGTTTTCTCCACCAAAAGGTATTACAGCAGTGTGCTTTAAAATGCCATCATAAAATACCGCTAAATCACTGGTTCCTCCACCAATATCTAAAATGGCAACGCCAGCTTCTAAATCAATATCACTCATTACAGCACTAGCACTTGCCAATGGTTGTAATACTAAATCTTTAGTTTTCAAATCGCTTCTTTCAACAGCTCTGTTGATGTTGCGAATGGCATTTCTATCGCCAGTAATAATATGAAAGTTGGCACCTACTTTAACCCCATTGTAACCAACTGGATCTTTAATGTTTTGAATATTATCTACATGAAAATCTTGTGGAATTACATCGATAATTTGATCGCCAGCCGGAATAAAAGTTTTGCGTTGATTTTCGATAAGTGTATCAATTTCCGAAGACTGAATTTCATTCTCTG
>JAGOUF010000453.1 GCA_018061385.1 Chitinophagaceae bacterium
GTAATAAACTCACCACTTCAAAACTTTTTATTCTTACTGGTGTAGTGCTACTTGCTACAGGCATGTTGCTTGGTTTAACAGGAGCTTTACAATATTTAGTTCCCAGTTTTATAAAGCAATATGTATCGTTCGAAAAAATTAGACCTTTGCATGTTTCGTCTGTTGTATTTTGGATAATATTTGCAGCAATTGGTTCTGTACTCACTTATTTACAAGAATACACAGGAAAAAAAATTTACTCTCCCCTATTGTTAAAAATTCAGTTTTGCATTTTTGCATTTACAGTTTTAATAATTCTCATTTCATATTTTTTTGGTGTTTTTGGCGGAAGAGAATATTGGGAATTTCATCCTTTATTGGCATTACCCATTGCAATAAGTTGGATATTATTCATCATAAATTTTTTAAAATCAATTGGAAGTTTTAAAAATATACCTGTTTATGTTTGGATGTGGTTAACGGGTTTATTCTTTTTCTTATTCACTTACATGGAATCGTATTTATGGTTGTTTCCTTATTTTAGAAACAATGTAATTAACGATATGACTGTGCAATGGAAATCCTACGGTTCTATGGTTGGTTCTTGGAATATGTTGATTTACGGTTGTAGTATTTTTTTGATGGAAAAAATTAGTGGTAGCAAAAAATACAGCCATGCACCCATTGCTTTCGTTTTGTATTTTACTGGCTTATTTAATTTAATGTTTAATTGGGGGCATCACATTTACACATTGCCTACCTACTCTTTTGTAAAGCATATTAGTTATGCTGTAAGCATGACGGAACTGTTTATTCTTGGTAGAATAATTTGGCAATGGAAATCGTCTGTAAGTACTGCACGTAAACATTATCATCATGCTGCTTACAGATTTTTAGTAGCAGCAGATATTTGGATTTTTCTTACTTTACTTCTTGCAATAGCAATGTCTATTCCTGCAATAAATGTATTTACACATGGTACACATATAACAGTTGCACATACAATGGGTGCAACAATTGGCATTAATACGTTTTTATTGTTGGCATTTACATTTGACATATTGCAAAACAGTTGCGTTTCTATAAATAAAAGTTTAAAATGGATTAACAGTGGTTATTATACAGCCAATATTTCATTATTTGTGTTTTGGATTAGTTTAATTATTGCAGGAATATTAAAAGCAAAGTGGCAAATGAATGATGCCAAAATTCCGTTTGCAACAATGATGTTACAACTTAGGCCCTATTTTATACTTTTCTTTATTTCTGGAATTGCATTAATCACAGGATTGTATTTTATCATATTCCCTTTATTAAAAAATCAAACCATCTGCTATTACAGAAAAGTAATTAAGAAAGGTGCAACCAAACAACAGAAAGATTTTTCGTTGTATGCTATAGATTAATTTCAATTTTATATTCACATGTTAACACTTACAAAAATATTTCATTTTGAAATGGCACATGCCATACACGGATATTCTGGTGCTTGCAAAAATGTACATGGTCATTCGTATGAATTACATGTTAAAGTATCGGCAGCAGTAAATGATGAAGCATTTATTCCTGCTCCAGGTTTTTTAATAGATTTTAAAGAAATTAAAAAAATTGTTACAGAATTGATTGTTCAAAAATTTGATCATCATTTACTTTTGTCTGAAGATTTTTTAAAATTGAACCCAGCCTATTTAATTGCAGAAAATCTAATTAAGTTTGAGG
Source organism: Chitinophagaceae bacterium (assembly GCA_018061385.1). Taxonomy (GTDB): domain Bacteria; phylum Bacteroidota; class Bacteroidia; order Chitinophagales; family Chitinophagaceae; genus UBA1930. The sequence goes on from JAGOUF010000453.1 coordinate 1,699, forward strand.
CTGAACCAACAGCAGAAAATTTGTTACTTTACATAAGAAATATTTTGAATGAAAAATTTCCAAAAAATATTGGACTAACACATTTAAAATTATTTGAAACAACAGATTCGTATGCCGAATGGGCAAATATTTAAATAACAAACCCTTCTTTAATCATTTAAATTTGAGTACTTTTCTCATACAATAAAACTATGTTTTCAAAAGCAACAGAATATGCACTTAGAGCAACAATTTATATTGCTCAAAAAAGTTCGGCAGAAAAAAAATTGAGTATTGGTGAAATAGCAAAAGCCATTGATTCGCCAGTATCGTTTACTGCAAAAATCTTACAATTGCTTACACCAAACAATAAACTAATTAGTTCAGCTCGTGGGCCACATGGCGGTTTCTTTATTACAGAAAAAGCAAAAAAATTGCCTGTTAGAGCAGTGCTTACAGCAATGGGAGAAAGTGATATTTTAGATAAATGTGTACTTGGTTTAAACAAATGTTCTGAAAGCAAGCCTTGCCCCATGCACCATCAGTATAAAACAATAAAATATCAATTAATTGGTTTATTTGAAACAAAAACTATTCAGCAATTGGCTGATGATACTGATGGTGGCGATGCTTACTTAAACAATACGAGAAGATAAAAATTATCCAACTAAATAAGCCAATCCAGTATTTACTGTTCCATATAAATCGCTTACTTTTTTAGTGCTACATACGTGTTGAAAAAGATCTCTCACTGCTTTGTAATCGTTGTGTATAGGACAAGGATGTGTAGCTGAACATTTGCTCAATCCCAAACCACATTGATTAAACACCTCTCTACCATCTATTGCAAACACAATATTAATAATGGGTTGTACCCGTTGTATGCTGTTAATATGAAAGCCACCAGTTGGTCCTTTTGAACTATTAATAACATTTTCTTTTACCAAAATTTGCAATAGTTTTCCAACAGTATGTTCACTGGCATCAATGTATTCAGCAATTTCTTTAATACTTGCTTTTTGACCTAAATCAAATTTAGAAGCAAGATAGATAACTGCTTTAATAGCTGTTTTACAAGTTAGGCTTAGCATTATCTTTCATTTAAAAATTCACGACCTTCTTCCGAAATCATATCATGATTCCAAGGTGGGT
>JAGOUF010000454.1 GCA_018061385.1 Chitinophagaceae bacterium
AAACCCGCATTTATCTATGTTTCGACAAGCTCAACATGACAAAAGCTGTCAGCCTGAGCCTGTCGAAGGCGGGTTGCAATAAAAATCTGCAAGAAAATAGGCTCAAAATAAAAGTCTAAACAACTTCCTACTTAAAATACTTCTTATATTATCTGGCCATATTGCATGGTACGCTTTTAGAAGCATACAATAATTTCATTTCATCATTATCGAATAAGAATACATAGAAAGAAGCTCTAATATTTTTATTGCGAATGCTTTCAGGAATTTCAGAATATGGTATGAACAATTCTAGATCTTTTTTACCTTTATTAATGTTCATATTTAATCCAGGATTTAACACAGCAGATTTTGAAGTTCCAGATACACCAAATACTTTGTACTCGCTGCTTGTAGTTTCAAAATTATTGCCTTCCTCATCGGTAAATACTGCTAAATAATATACTCTACCTGCTTTGCCTGCAGTTGTAATATTGAATGAAGGATAAAAACTTACACCTTGCTTAGTATCATTTCTTTCAACAGTCATGCTAGAAAAACCATTGATTGCAAAACGAGGAACTTCATTAATTCTATTCCCTTTTTTAGGATACAATGCACTTACAATTTGTTTGTCTCCTTCAGAAATACTGTAATTCCAATCTACAAAAAAGCCATCTAAAGTTTCCCAACGAGAAATTGGATAGTGCATAATTGATTTCGCATCGTACTTCGTACCATTGGTATAAGTAATGCTGTATTTTTTAAACAACTGAGCATCTACTTGTTCTTTACTCCAACCTTGTTGCATTTTGTACGCAGCATACACTCTATTTTTATCCCACTTAATTCCAGATGTAGGATTCATGTGTTCGTGCATTAAACCAATTGCATGTCCAAACTCATGTACAATAGCAGTGTATGTGTATTGTGCTGTTGTAAAAGAAGTTGTATCTAAGTGTAAAGTATGTTCGTCTTGAGGCACCATATTGGCCATTGTACCCAATTTAGAATAGTTTCCTCCACCATCGTTACCAGTTAATATTACACGAATGTTAGATTCGCCTGTTTCCACAAATTCAAATTTAATGTTGGCATATTTTTCCCACTCTTTAGCATATCTTTTAATCATCTCTTTGTACTTAGGGCTGCCACTCATTATTTTTACTCTCAACACTTTGCCATTGTCCCATAAGTAATAATTATCGGCCATGCTTCTTGTATTTACAGTATCAAATGCAAATACTTGTTGAAAAGGTTCTATGGTAGCACAACCCATTTTTGTGAACTGTTGTTTTGCTGGCTTTACTTTAACCTGTGCTTGCGTAGTACTAGCAAAGCATATTAGCATAGCAAGTACAAAAAAGTGTTTTATTGTTTTCATGATTTCTGTTGTTTGATTGTTTATTAATATTTTTTAAAGTTTGATTATGATTTCATAAAGCTGAATACTTTACGTTTTGATTGATATAATATTTTCATTTCTTTATCGTCTTGTAAATATACCCTGAACTCAACTTGAAAATTATTTTTTCCAGTGTTTACAGGTAACTGATCGTAAGGAATAAATAATTCGAAATCATTGTTTTTTGCTTTATTGGCAGCCATTGATTTTCCTACACCTAAAACAGATGATTTGAATGTTGCAGCAATGTTGTTAATGTTGTAAGTTTCTGTTTCTTTTTTAATTGGATTTCCTTCTTCATCATAAAAGAATGCAATAAAATATACTCTTGCCGATTTGCCAGCAGTGGTCATTTTAAATGAAGGATAAATTGAAACGCCTTGCTTGTTATCATTTTTACTTACTGTAATACTTGTAAAGTTAGATACCGTAAAACGTGGTACTTCATTGGTTCTATTGCCATCTTTAGGGTAAAGTAAACCAATTAAATTTTTATCACCTTCAGATAAATCGTTGTTCCAATCTACACTAAAACCGTTGGTGGTCCATCTTGCAAAAACTGGGTAATGCATAATTGAAAGTTTGTCGTATTCTGTACCATTTGTATAGCTTACTTTATACTGTTGAAATAAATTTACATCTACCATTGCTTTATCCCAACCTTGTGTTTTCTTTAAATCTGCATACACTGCTTCTTTGTTCCAAGGAATGCCAGAAACTGGACTGTAATGCTCGTGTAATAAACCAATTGCATGACCAAATTCGTGTAACACTGTTCTACGCATGGCAGCAAAAGTTTTAAAATCGGTGGTATCAAAATTCATTGTTCTTTCATCTTCACCAACATTGTTTGCCAATGTACCTACCATAGAATTGTGCCCCCCTTTATTGTCTAAATTTATTCTAATATTTGAAGCACCAACGGTTACAAATTCAAATTTTAAATTGGCATAACGCTCCCACTCTTTTACAATAGATTTTACTTTATCCTGCATGGCTTTGCTACCACTTAAAAATTTTATGTAAATGGTTTTGCCATTGTCCCACAAATAATAATTATCGGCTAAGCCTCTAGCATTTGTAGTATCCTTTATATAAACAGCATTCGAAGGCACTTCTGCAGTACAGCCATATTTTTGTTTTGTTTCTTGTGCAGTAGCAATACTTATTGAAGCTATTGTTACTAAAAGTACAAATACAATTTTTAAATTTTTCATGCTAACCAATTTTACTTTTTATCTTTTTTTCAAAAAAAATTGAAATTTAAATTCAATTCTGAATACTTACAAATGAATGGGTAATTATTTATAACGCAATTACTACAAAAAGATACCCAATTGTTGTTTTTTACATATTATTTTTAGTGATTGAAGTAAAATACCCACTATCACGTAGAGAGATTGAAGATAAAGTTTAGATTTTTTTGAAGGATAATTTTTTTTTC
>JAGOUF010000455.1 GCA_018061385.1 Chitinophagaceae bacterium
CCATTATCCCAATATTAAGTTTGTTTTAGAAGCTGAAAATGGAGAAGAATTATTGAATAATATAGATGCCGCCAATCCACAAGTTGTATTAATGGATTTAAGAATGCCTGTTAAAGATGGCATTGAAACTACAAAATACATTAACAAACATTATCCTAAAATTGCAGTGTTAATTTTAACTATGCATGAAGATGATAAGTTTGTTACACATTTAATGGAAAATGGTGCAGCTGGCTATTTACTAAAAAGTACAGACCCTCAAGAAATTAGAAAAGCCATTACAGAAGCTGCTGCTAAAGGTTTCTATTTAAATAATTTTGTAAATAGAATCTTGTTAAAACGTTCTCACATTAAGCACAAACCTGTAGAAAATTTAGCCCTCAACAACAATATCATTTCAGATAAAGAACGAGATTTACTCCGCTACATTTGTATGGAATTTACAAGTGAAGAAATTGGCGAAAAAATGGAAATTAGCTCTCGAACTGTTGAAGGAATGAAAGCTAGATTAATGGAACGTTTTGGCGTAAAAAACACTGCTGGCTTGGTTTTTTATGCTGTTAAAAATGAATTGGTAGAGTAATATCTACCAATTCATTTTTAGTTACACTACTATTTGGCAATATCAATTTTCACTTTTTTATTCTTAATTTTTTGCTCTTTAATTAGCTGTAGAGTTGCTCCTACTTTAATTTTTTTAATAGCAACAAAAGAGAAAAAATCTTTTACATCGATTAGGCCAATATCTTCTTTTTTCAATTGCCCTTTTTGGGATAAAAAACCAACAATATCAATTTTATTTACTTTATCTTTTTTGCCAGCTGCAATAAATAAAGTAGACCATTTTGGTTTGTCTGGCAACTCGTATTTGTCTAACAAGGTTAAATCAACAACATCTGTTTCAATGTATTTTGGAACAGTTTCTTCTTCCGATAAAATAAGTACTACAGTACCACTAGCATCCATTCTTGCAGTTCTTCCATTTCTATGCACAAACATATCTTCTGTATGTGGTAAATGGTAATGAATAATGTATCTAATATTTGGAATGTCTAAACCTCTTGCAGCTAAATCTGTAGTAACTAAAACATATGTACTTCCATTTCTAAACTTACACAATGCACTATCTCGTTCTTGCTGCTCCATTGCACCATGATAATATTCATTATATACTCCCTTATCTTTCAACAATGCACTTACACGTTCTACACTTTCTCTATGGTTACAAAAAACAATACTCGATTGACCGCCAATTTTACACAATAAATTAAATACAGTTTCAATTTTATCTTTGTCTTTACTGCGTACCAATTGTACAGCTAATTTTTCGGCAGGTAAATTTTCTTCCGAAAGAAAATTAAGCTTATGCTCTTCCGTCATGCCAATAAATGCAGGTATTTCAATCGATTCAGTTGCAGATGTTAGCATTCTTTTTTTAACATTGGGTAAAGCACCAATAATAAATGCAACCTCTTCACTAAAACCTAAATCCAATGTTTTATCAAACTCATCCAATATAATTTGTTCAATGGTATCAATGTGAATATTGCCTCTTCTAATATGATCTGCCAACCTTCCTGGTGTACCAACAATTAATGCAGGAGCTTGTACTAAATTGTTTTCTTCAATTTCTCTTTTATGACCACCATAACAACAAGTAATTTTTAATCCTGTGCCAATTTGCTTAAACACTTGTTCTATTTGTTGAGCCAATTCTCTACTTGGAACAATAATTAAAGCAGTTGTTTTTGTAGGATTTTCTTCCAACGTATGTAGCAATGGCAACAAAAAAGCCAATGTTTTTCCTGAGCCAGTCGCCGAGAGTAAAACAACATTGTTGTGTGCATTATTGGCTTCTACAGACTCAAGCTGCATTGCATTGAATGCCTTTATTTTTAAATTGGAAAGTATTGTTTCTTCTGAAATATTTTTTAACTGCATAGCTGCAAAAATACAGATCCAATTAAAGTAGTTGTTTTTATTATTGAATTTAATGCAATTATTGTCTAGAACCAAACAATAAACTGCCAATTCTTACCATATTGCTGCCTTCTTCAATGGCCATTTCAAAATCTCCACTCATTCCCATAGACAATATTTTGCAACTAGAATGTTGGATTTGCACTTGCTTAAAAGCAGTATTTAAACTAATAAATTCATTTCTAACTTGTTCTAAATCATCACTAAAACTTGCCATACCCATTAAACCAACAACTTCTATCCCTTTTAAATCATTAATTTCAGTCCAGTTAATGGCTAAAATTTCGTGTGTATCAAATCCAAATTTTGTTTCCTCTTCGGCAATATGCACTTGCAATAAACAACGTATCACTCTATTGTTTTTTAGGGCTTGCTTATTTATTTCTTGCAATAATTTAAAACTATCAACTCCGTGAATTAAATGTACAAATGGTGCAATATACTTTACTTTATTGCTTTGTAAATGACCAATAAAATGCCATTGAATTTCTTTTGGTAATTGATTGTATTTATCAACCAATTCTTGTACATAATTTTCACCAAAATCTAACTGACCTAAATTGTATAAGTCTAAAATATCCGATGCTGGCTTTATTTTACTAACAGCAACCAATATTGCTTTGCCATTTATAGATTCTTTTATTCGTTGGTACACTACTTTATTTATTGCCATGTTGCAAATGTACAAGTAGCAAAATAATACACATACAAAGCCTTGCAAAATTGCAAGGCTTTTGTAAAATATTCAACAACAATATTATAAATTTCCTCTTAAATCCTGTTCTCTTTCTAATGCTTCAAACAATGCTTTAAAATTGCCTTTCCCAAAGCTTTTTGCACCTTTAC
>JAGOUF010000457.1 GCA_018061385.1 Chitinophagaceae bacterium
CATTGTTAACTGTTGCTTTGCCTTTGTACAAAATATTTTTTTGCTGACTGAATGTTGCAATTGGGCTAGCAGCATCATTGCCCAATGTTTGTACTGTTTGTATTTTATCGAAAATTGTTGGATAAACCGTTCCATTAAAGTTGTTTGCAGTAGTTCCATTAAAATCCAAAATTCGTCCACTAAAAACATATTTACCCAAAGCCTTTAATGTGTCTAACCCAATGATTGGTTGTGCATTGATTTCAGTTAATTCCATTTTCATTTCAGGAAAAGAAATTTTTATTCCAGGATCCCCAAGTAATGTAAATTTTCTATTATTGTTTACATCGCTAAATGTTTGATAAGTATAATTCTTAGCAATTTTAAACGCCTCTCCCAATGTAAAATAAGCTTGTTGATTTTTTGGTGTGAATAACACTTTAAGAAAATTATTGTTTAAAATTCTGTTGCTATAAGCAAACACAATTCTTGTTGTTGTTACCAGCCCAATTGCACCTGTTTTATTGCCAACCAATAACGAACTGCCTAACGATTTTTTAGTGGGGTCATCATAAGGAGCAAAATCACAAGTTGCAGTAATCATCAATGGCAGCTTGTTGGCATTGTTTAATTGATTGGCCTCTTCTTGCCCAAAAACTGCTTCATCTGCCAACCTTTGATAACCACCATGTCCACTATAGTTTACAATTAAACTACCATTTGATAAGCTATTTACAATTGCACTATTTACCAATGGATATCTACCACCCCCTGTACCACTTATTAATGGAAATGCATCCAAATAAATTTTTTCTTGGTTGAACAATGGATTGGCAGTTAACGCATTGTTGGTAATAAATTCAGCATCATTTAAATGCACATTTCCATCTTTATCATCTGCAATAAAAGTGGTATTATTTCTCCAAGAACCTAAACTAGAATTGGCATGATAATTTATAATTTTATCTACTACATTTTTTGCTTCTACAATTGAAGTAACAGGCAGCCTTCCAATGGCAATATCTAATAAAGATGGTGGTGAAATTAGATTTACGTCATCCATATCATTTAACAACCCAAAAAAATCGTCTGAAGTATAAGATATCAAAGGGTTTAATGAGTTTGAACTTTGATAAGCAGGTACAAAATTGGTATTGTTGTTTATTCTATTTTTATAATCGAACGAAGCTGCACCAAATAACAATAAATATTGTGGCTGTTTAGTTGTATCGTTACCTGCTTTATCGTAAAACATTTTTACAAAATCTCGTATTGCAAGTGGTGTTGCTACGCCACCTGAAAATTCATTGTAAATTTCTTGTGTAGTTGCAACTTTAGTCGTGTATCCATTTTGTTGTTGATGAAACTGTGCCAACCTGTTGGCTTCTGCCAAAAACAATGGATGTGTAATGATTATATAATTTACAAAATTGTTATTGTGTAAATTTTGAAGATTGATTTTGCCCAATTGAATTGGCTGTAAAAATGTACCACTATTAAACGCTACATACTCTCTCAAAATACTAGCATCATTTAAAAAATTAGTTTGATTTAAGTTAGATGAACTTTGTATTTTCTGGGGCTGGAATTGATTGGTGATTTCCCAAATTGTTGTTGAAGAGTTGCTACCAGAAATAGTAAAATTGGCAATTGAATTGGTTGTTACAGATTGCCAATCTCTAAAAAATAATTGACTTTGATTGTTCATGTCTAAACCTCTTCTTCCATGCAATTCAAACCAATTTAACCAACCTTGTGCTGCAGCATTGCCTGCAATAAAATTCAATTGAATATTTAGTAAACCGCTATTTGCATTTACAGAAAAATTACGATTGGTTAAAGTTGCAAAATCGTCTAAATAATTGCCAGAAACTGCAGCAAGATTTGTTGGCGAAAGCAATAAATTGTTAATTCCAATGTTTAATGTACTAGTAGCTCCTATACTTCTTGCAGCAAAACTAGTAGAAAAATAAAGTGGATAATTTACATCTAAGCCATTCCAGTTTACAGTAAAATTTTTGATATTTGAGTTTCCAGGTAAACTACTAAATTCTTCTCCTAACCATTCCTTTCCACTATTTAAAAAATTAATTTTATCGGTTTCGTAAAAATACCTTTCATTAAATGTATTTACATTAACTGTAGCAGGTAAAGTAGTATTTTTTGTAGCAACTCTTTTTCCATTGCCTCCAATAGTTAAAAAATAAAAGATGGAATCGCTGTACAAATTTTTCTCATGTACAAAACGTTTGTTTAAACTATCTTTTTGCCAAACATCAACTTGTGGAGCATAAAATAAAAAATAATCATTGGAATTGAAAAAACCATCGCCACCATCAACTACTTCAATAGCCAATTCTTGCAAATCATCAATTCTTGGTTCACTGTTTTTTTCAGTAGGTAAAAAATTTCCATTACCATATAGTTTGATAGAATTTGAAGTTAAATTGTTTGTACTGACCCCTAAATTGCTTAGAAAAGATGCATCTATTTTGTAAATTCCTTCTTGTGTTGTAGCCAATTTATACCAATTTCCGGTACCCAAAACACTGTTTGTGGCATAATTTCTTTGTGCCCAAATTGCGGTTGAACAAGATAAAAAATAAAGCAAAAAAAGCAGCTTAAATAGCTTATTTATCCAACTCATACTAACAAAATCACGTTTAATTTGGTATTTAAAGAATAAAATTATGGTTTTAGTAACATCATTTGTTGCCTAGTTTTTTCATTATTTCAATAAAACATATATATTCGCAACGTCTGAATAGGCAATATTTTTATAAAACTAGCGTTCATTACACTCAAACCTTCAACAATGCGAATGTTAACAGGAATTAGAAATTGTA
>JAGOUF010000456.1 GCA_018061385.1 Chitinophagaceae bacterium
ATATTAATGCGTACCAATTCGTCAACCAAACTATCTTGTTTTAATCTGTATTCAATTAAATCTTCAATAGAAATAATTTTCACATTAAACTTGGCAGCAATTTCTAACAATTGTGGCAACCTTGCCATTGTGCCATCTTCATTCATTATTTCAACTAAAACACCTGCAGGTTCAAAACCAGCCAATCTTGCCAAATCAATTGTTGCTTCTGTATGACCTATTCTTCTTAGAACTCCACCATTTTTTGCTTTTAGTGGAAAAATATGCCCAGGTCTACCTAAATCTGAAGGTTTGGTTGCTGGATGAATTAATGCTTGAATGGTTTTTGAACGATCTTGAGCCGAAATTCCAGTTGAAGTATCTGCACGTACCAAATCAACTGAAATGGTAAAAGCTGTTTCATGTAAAGAAGTATTAGAGCTAACCATTGGCTGTAAATCCAATTGCTCACACCTTTCTTCTGTAAGTGCTGCACAAATTAGGCCTCTGCCTTCTTTGCTCATAAAATTGATGACTTCGGGTGTAGCAAATCGAGCAGCAATAATAAAATCGCCTTCATTTTCCCTATCTTCATCATCAACCACAATTACCATTTTGCCCAATCTGATATCGTTTATAGCTTCTTCAATTTTATTTAACATAACTATTTTACTTAATTGGCTGCAAATGTACAAGTCATTTTATGCAAAATATACGATTAACAAATAGTTTTCTTAGTTCGTAAGTGCTGCAACAAATAGTACATTTTATTACACAGTTTATACACAAATAAATAAAGTTAAAATTTGTTAACACATTGTTGTACTTGTAAAGGGATTATTCAGTTTCTTTGCAACTGAAAAAATTAACATTATGCTTAGTAAAAAATTAATGCAATTAGTATTAGCAGTATTATTACTGCCAGCACTTGCTTTTGCACAAAGTACTACGAGTAGTTTAAGCGGTACGGTAAAAACCAATACTGGCGAAACTTTAGTAGGTGCAACTGTAACTGCAACACATGAGCCAACAGGCACTATTTATCGAGTTCAAAGTCGTACAAGTGGTCGTTTCGACATTAGTAACATGAACCCAGGTGGGCCTTACACAGTAGAAGTAACTTTTGTGAATTTTGCAAATGAAAAAAGAAGTGACATCTATTTAAGTTTAGGAGAATCATTTAAAATTGATTTTGCCATGGCCAATAAAGCCAACAACTTAGGTAATGTACAAGTGAATGCTGTTAAAAAAACAACAGAAGTTTCTGGAAAAGGTGGTACAGAAACTCTAATTGATCGTGAAAAAATGACCAACCTTCCAACAGTTGGACGTAATTTACAAGATTTTTTAAGAGCCGTTCCTCAAGCAAGAATTACAACTAGCGAAGGTGGCGTAAGTATTGCTGGCCAAAACAATCGCTTCAATGCATTTTATGTTGATGGTGCTGTTAATAACGATGTATTTGGTTTATCTGCTTCAGGTACAAATGGTGGTCGTGCTGGTTTACCTCCAATTTCAATTGATGCAATTGATCAAATGCAAGTAGTAATTTCTCCTTACGATGCATCTTTAGGTAACTTTACAGGTGGTGGTATCAATGCTATTACTAAACAAGGTACCAATAAAATAAAAGGTAGCCTTTACTATGTAATTGCAAATGAAAAATTAACTGGTAAAACTCCAAATGGCGATAAAGCAGCCGCTACCCGTTTTGCAGAGTTTAACAATAAAACAAGTGGCTTTACTTTGGGTGGTCCAATTGTTAAAAACAAATTGTTCTTTTTTATAAATGCTGAAACACAAAAAAATGCTGCTCCTCAGCCATTTAATACTGCAACTTATTTGGGCTCTAGCTCAATTGCACAAATAAATGCATTAGCACAAACTTTAAAAGGTGCACCTTACAATTACGATCCAGGAGATTTTATTGACAATGCAGATACTAGAGAAGCAACTCGTATTGCAACTCGTTTCGATTGGAACATCAATGCAAAACATAAACTAACTGTTAGCTATCGTTATAGTGAGTTAATTCGTAATAACCCTGCTCGTAGTACTGCTTCTACCATTAACTTTTACAACAATGGAGAATTATTCCCTAGCGTACAAAACTCTGCTTCTTTAGAATTAAAGAGTGTTGTAAGCAAAACAATTAGCAACAACTTATTAATTTCTTTTACTGGTGTTAATGATGATAGAAAACCTTTGGGTTCTATTTTTCCAAGAGTAAGTATTAGAGATGGTTCTGCTAACATTATTTTTGGTAGCGAAAACAGTTCTACTCAAAATTTATTAAAATCAGACAACTGGTTAGTAAGAGATATCGTTCGTTTAAATGCTGGAAAGCATCAATTAAGTGCTGGTGTTGAGTGGGAATTTAATGATATTACCAACATCTTTATTCAAAATACATTTGGTAACTATCAGTTTGCAAGCATCAATGCTTTCTTAACAGGTGCACCAACACAATATACTTTAGGCTATAGTTTAGTTGATAATGTTAAAGATGATAAAACAACTGCTGGTGCTTTATTTAAGTTTGGTAGAGGTACAGCTTTTATTAATGATGAGTATAGAGCTAGTGATAAATTAACTTTAAACTTTGGCATTAGAGCTGATTATTACAAAATGTTAAGCAATCCAAAAGCCGATCCTTATGCAAATACTGTTGCCTTACCCGTTATGGCACAATTGTATGATTTAAGAGGTGCTCAAAGTGGTTTAAAACCAAATATTCCAATGGTTATTTCTCCAAGAATTGGATTTACCTACAAAATACCTGAAGAAGGTTTAGTAATTAGAGGTGGAACTGGAATTTTTGCAGGAAGAATGCCATTGGTATGGCC
>JAGOUF010000458.1 GCA_018061385.1 Chitinophagaceae bacterium
CCTATCGCTCAATTGCATTACTGCTGGATAAGTTGGAATATAATCATCGTCCAATTCCATAAAAACAGTATCGGTTAATGAACTCTTGTTTTTCAAATCAATTAAAATTGTATTGGCTGCCATATCCCCAATTCTTTGCCCTTTTTTGGTTAATACTATACAAAAAATATCGGCTATTGCCAATAAACTTACAAAAGCCATTTGCATTAAAACTGAACCACCAAAAGCAATGGTTAACACAATCATATAAAATAGAAGTAAATCAGAAATTCGAAGCATCCAACGAATAATGTATTGGCTAAATGTAGCATTACCGCCACTCTCATTAATAACTTTAATGCCTACCGCTTTTTTACCTAAGGTTTGCCCATTCATTAAAAATTCTGTAACTACATGATAAACTGCAATGGGAAGCATAATAATAATAAACATCCAATACTCATTTTCTGCTGAAATTATATTGGGCAATGTTGAAAGTAATTTCAACATAATAAAAAAGTAAATAATAAATAGTACAAAATCAATAGCCCATGCCAATAACCTTTTTAAGAAAGGGGCAATTTCAAATTCTAAATCTATATTAATGCTGGTGGCAATTTTAAGTTTGCTCATATAATTCAAATAAAATTAAAGATGTATGTGGTTAGTACCAACAGAATCTTTATTTTCATTTCTACAAGTAGTAGTGTTGCGATTGTTCATTAATTTAAAAGTTTTAAATTATAGTTATTGAGAGAGGCATTGTTTATAAAGAAAAATAAAGATAGATGGAATGAAATTAGCACAAACCCATCTATGGAAACCGATGAAATGGCTGCTGAATTTATACAGCTAACCGACGATTTGGGCTATGCCAAAACTTTTTACCCCGATAGCAATGTTACCAAATATCTAAATGCAGAAGCTGCAAAAAGATACATTCATATTTATAAGAATAGAAAAGAACCACACAATAAATTGGTAAGTTTTTTTAAGTACGATGTACCAATGGCTGTAGCAAGACATCAAATTGTAATTGGTATTTGCTATCTAATTTTTATTTTCTTTTTTATTGTAGGATTTTATTCTGCCATGAACGATGAACATTTTGTGAGAGAAATAATGGGCGATAGTTATGTAAACATGACAGAACAAAACATTGCCAATGGAAATCCTTTTGGTGTATATCAATCGGGCAATAGTTTTTTAGTTTTTATGGGCATTATGATTAACAACATTAGTGTATCGTTCAGGTATTTAATGGAAGGTTTGTTGTTCCCCTTTTTTACAGTTCAAAGTTTAATAAGAGATGGTATAATGGTAGGTTCTTTTGATTATATGTTTTATTCAAAAGGGTTGGGTGGCTTGTTTTTTTTAACTGTAATGATACACGGTACATTAGAACTTTCTGCAATAACCATAGCTGCTGCTGCTGGTATTATTTTAGGAAAAAGTTGGTTGTTTCCTGGAACATTAAAAAGAATGGATGCTTTTAAAAAAGATGCGAAAGATGCCATTAAAATTATTGTTGGACTGGTGCCAGTTTTTATAGTAGCTGCTTTTTTTGAAGGTTTTGTTACTAGATATTATGGAATGCCAGCTTGGATTAGTATATCAATTTTATTGAGCTCATTGGTATTTGTAATTGGATATTTTGGCGTATATCCTTTAAGATTAAAAAGAAAAATTAAAGAACAACAAGAAACAATAAATGTATAAGCATTATATAAAATTATTGCAAATATTGCTATTCATCATTTGCTTGAATGGTACATCTACTTTTGCACAAACATCTAGCAGCGATTCAACCATTTATGAGGATGAAGAAATTGTTGAACCTGTTGAAGATATTGCTGCTTCAACATATAAAAAAGGAAAGTTTAATTTAATAGACACAGCTTCTCGTGTAACAATTAATAAAGGAAATATTCATTTAGAAGATACGATTCATCAACTTAAAAATGATGAAGCTTATTGGTATGCAGATGGTTTAACTGAAGAAAAAAAAGTTACCAAAGAGCCTAGTAACTCGAAATGGACATGGCTTGACAATTTTATTAAATTTTTGCTAAGCGATACGTTTAAAATTATTTCTTGGATAATTATTGGGTTAGTTATTTTGTTTCTATTGTTCATTTTTTTAAAGAATAATGGTATTAACTTATTGGCTTCTAAACCCAAAAAAATTGCTTCTTCAGATGCTGAAATTGCTACCAACATTTTTGAAATCGATTTTGCCAAAGAATTACAAAAAAGTATTGATGCAGCTAACTATACTTTAGCAACAAGACTACTTTTTTTACAATTGTTGAAGCGATTAACAGAATTGGAGTTTTTAGAATATGCACCAGACAAAACAAATTTTGACTATTTGTTTACTTTGAATGGAAAAGCATTTTATACAGATTTTGCGTTGGCTGTAAAGAACTATGAATATGTATGTTACGGCAACTTTGAATTGAATGAACAACAATTTTTAGCCATTAAGAATAATTTTTATTTGTTACAACAAAAATTAGCCAGTTAATTTATTTGAGAAAAATAATTACATATAGCCTTTTGGCCATTTTAATAGCAGTGGTTGTGTTATTAATTTTGGTAAATAGCAAAAAGAAAACTTTTGATAAGAGAGTTAGCTTAAGCTATAAACAAGACCATCCGTATGGTACAAAAGTGTTGCACCAATTAATACCAATACTGTTGCCCAACGCTACTGTAGAAATTAACAAGCAATCGCCACTGGAATGGTATTATAAAAACGATACTGCAACTAAGAATGCATTATTTATATTGGTTACACAGCATTTTAATCCAGAAGCTGGTGAAATGGAATTGTTGAATCG
>JAGOUF010000459.1 GCA_018061385.1 Chitinophagaceae bacterium
ATTGAGAAACTAAAATTTGTTACCGACAATCAATTTGAACGTATTACTTACACGGAAGCCATAGATATTTTATTAAACTCGGCTCATTATAAAAAGAAGGAATTTAAATACGATGTTAGTTGGGGTATTGATATGCAAAGTGAGCATGAGCGTTATTTGGTTGAAAAACACTTTAAAAAACCTGTAATTGTTACCAATTATCCTGCAGCTATAAAAGCTTTTTATATGCGTTTAAACGATGGTTGCGAAGCTGGTAAAGAAACCGTTGCAGCAATGGATATTTTGGCCCCTGGTATTGGTGAAATTGTTGGAGGAAGCCAAAGAGAAGAACGTTTAGACAATTTATTACAACGAATGAAAGATTTTCATATTCCAGCAGAAGAAATGAGTTGGTATTTGGATACTCGTAGGTTTGGAACAGTGCCACATGCTGGTTTTGGTTTGGGTTTTGAACGTATGGTACAATTTGTAACAGGCATGGGCAATATTAGAGATGTTATTCCTTTTGCACGTACTCCGAAGAATTGTGAATTTTAGTTTAAGAAAAATATAAATTCATAAATCAATAAATTGTTTTTGTAGTTTGGCATTTGCCATTATATTTGCAGCCCAATCGAAGAAATTTGAAAGGCATTTTAAAGTACCAACATTAAAATGAAAAGGATGGTGCGGTAGCTCAGTTGGTAGAGCAAAGGACTGAAAATCCTTGTGTCGCCGGTTCAATCCCGGCCCACACCACTTTTAAACTAAAGAGTTACAAGTAAAATTGTAGCTCTTTTTTATTTGGTACAATGCAGCGTAAAAAAATAGCTCCTCTTTTTGTACAAAATTCTTATTGCCATTTCTTATTTTCAATAAGAGAAAATGAACCACAAACTCTGTTATAACAGTGATTATTCTCACACAATTGCTGCAAACAATATTTCTAAAAAGTGTTGGTTATAATTGAAAAAACGAATTAATTTTTTTGTTATATTAGCATTTCAACCCTACAAGTTCATGTAAATAAGAGCTGCTTTACTATGAAAATAATTGAAGGAAATACCAAAAGCTTACCAACCGTAAAATTGAGTGGTTTATTCCATAGAAAGAAAGAATGGATTGCACTAGAATTTGCACACAATTTAAAGCTGAACAATGCCATTAAAACATTTCCCAACCACAGATACAGTTCTACACAAAAGCTTTGGTTAATACCATTTGGAAAAGAAAATTATGAACAACTATTAAAAGTCTTGAAACCAATAGCTACAATAAACAATACAGAATTAAAAGAATATTTATTACAAAAAAAGAAAGCAGAAAAAGATAAAATAGCATTTGCCAACTTAGAACATAAAGAGCAACAAAAAATTTCTGTAGCAGCCTTACCCGATATAAGAAAAATACACAAAATAAACCAGCCCATACTTGCACAAGTACAACAACACTTACAGTTAAAAGGCTACAGTGTAAGTACAAGAAAAACATACTTAAATGAAATTGCCCAGTTTTTGCAAACCATTAAAGCAACACCAGCAACCGAGTTTACTCCACAAAGAATAATGGATTATTTACAGTATTGTTTGGTTACAAACAAAGTATCTGAAAACACATTACACAGCCGTACCAATGCTTTAAAATATTATTACGAAAAAGTATTGGGCAGAGAAAAATTTTTCTGGGAAATACCAAGAGCAAAAAAGCCATTTCAATTACCCAATGTTTTAGCCGAACAAGAAATTGTACGATTGTTTAATGCCATTACCAATTTAAAACATAAGGCCATTTTATTTACAGCCTACAGTGCAGGTTTAAGAGTTAGTGAAGTAGTAGCATTAAAAATTGCAGATATTGACAGCAACAGAATGCAAATAAAAATAGAATCGGCCAAGGGTAAAAAAGATAGAATGGTAAATTTAAGTCCTGTGTTGTTAGATATTTTAAGACAGTATATTAAAAAACTGAAACCCCAACCAACTACCTATATTTTTGAAAGTGAAATTGTAGGTGAAGCATATTCATCAAGATCGGCACAAAAAGTTTTTCAGCGAGCCAAAGAAAAAGCAGGCATCGCCAAAAATGTAACCTTCCATTCGTTGCGACACAGTTTTGCAACACATTTATTGGAAAAAGGAATAGACATTCGATACATCAAAGATATTTTAGGGCATTTTAGTATTAAAACAACCCAGCGATATACACATGTAAAGAAAAACCAGTTAATACAAATTACCAGCCCTTTAGACGATTTGTGGCTCAAAGGAGATATCATTTAAAGAATTTTTAAAAGTGACGTATATTTAATTTGTTGGTGGCAATTTTATAAAAATGCGAATCATAATAATACTGATATTTTGTATTTTGACTAGTTCTTATGGGCAGACTTTATCTACTGCGACTAATAGTAAAAAGCCAAACGAATTATCTTTTAAAGAGAATAAGTCGAAGCTCGACACCTTAATAATAGACACACTTCATTTGGATTTATTCAATGCCAAAAAACTAATTGCATATAAATATTTATCTGTGACATTTTATATAGACTACAAAGACTATTTAAAGGAACTGAAATATTTCTTAAAAAATCACAAGCAAGAAATTAGAGCGACAAGAAACCGAAAAATAAAAGGTGAATTTTTTAACCCAGAATCATATTCATCAGCATTAGTAACCGTTGACTCAATTTACCACGAATTAAAAACAATTTCTGTCTTGTCCTAAAATAGGTTGACGATTATTCGTTACTTAAATTTGGACAAAATGAACACAAACAGAGAGGCTATTATAGCCGAGTATTTAACTGGCGATTACAGTTATCGCCAATTAGGAGTAAA
>JAGOUF010000460.1 GCA_018061385.1 Chitinophagaceae bacterium
AGTGTTAAGTTTATTTATTAGCGAAGCTTTCGTTGCTTTAATACTCTTGTATATTGTTTGCTCAAGATTGTATAGCTACAGAAAAGTGAGAATAAAACAATATGCAATATTGGGATACTTAACTGTTATAGTCAATCAAGGAGCTGTAGTTTTTTTGGCTGTTTATTGGGGTGCTAGTACAAACGTTGTTACAGAAATTCCATGGTTATTATTAGTTGTAGCAAGCTGTTTAATTGGTGGCTTTTATCCCATAACACAAGTATATCAACACAAGCAAGATAAAGCAGATAACGTAAAAACCATTTCTATGCTATTGGGTATTAAAGGAACATTTATTTTTTGTGCATTGGCTTATACTTTAGCATTTGCACTTTTATACTTTTATTATTCAAGCAACAACCAACTTGTTTATTTTTTCGTACTTCAAGTATTGTTTTTACCCATCATTTTTTATTTTATAAAATGGTTTTTAAAAGTGTTGAAAGATGATAGGGAAGCCAATTTTGAAAACACCATGTTTATGAATGTATGGGCCAGTAGCTTTACCAATTTGGCTTTTATTATTTTACTTTTAATTAAATAACATTTTGACAAATATTGTTTCTATAGCAACAGAATTGCCTTTATACAAACACCCTCAAAAAAGTATTTTAGCATTTATGCAAAATGCTTATGGATTGAATGCAATTGATGCAAGAAAGCTATCTTTTTTATACACCCAAAGTGCTATTGATTTTAGATACTCTGTTATTGCAGATTATGGTACAGATGTTTCTCATTGGCAATTTATTCCAACCGAAAAAAATACACCTTACCCATCTTTAGAAAATAGGATGGAAATTTATAATAAAGAAAGTGTTGCACTATCTATTAAAGCCATTGAAAAATGTATTGACGGTAAAATTGAGAAAGAAAAAATTACGCATCTTATTACTGTGAGTTGCACAGGTATGAGTGCCCCTGGTTTGGATTTATTGTTAATGGAAGAATTAGAACTACCGTCAACTATACAAAGAACAAGCATCAATTTCATGGGTTGTTATGCTGCCATACATGCGTTAAAAATGGCACAACAAATTGCTGAGAGTAGTAACGAAAATGTAAATATTGTATTGGTTGCAACAGAACTATGTACCCTGCATTTTCAACAAGAGTATAGCATAGAAACTGCATCTAGCAGTATGCTTTTTGCCGATGGTTGTGCTGCTGTATTACTCAACAATTATTCAATTGAAAACAGTTTTGCCCAATTGAAATTCTTTTTTAGCAAAGTAAATTTTACTGGTAAAAAAGATATGGCTTGGCAGTTAAGTAGTACTGGGTTTTTAATGACTTTGTCTGGTTATATACCTCAAATAATTGAGGCCGATATTCAACAATTGGTTACAGATGCTTTACAACAATATGGGTTAGAACAAAACCAAATTACACATTGGTGCATACACCCTGGAGGTAAAAAAATAGTTGACGTAATTCAACAGCAACTTAACCTTACCAACCAACAAGTTGAACCATCTCGAAAAGTATTAAGAGAATATGGCAATATGAGTTCGCCAACGATTCTATTTGTATTAAAAGAAATTTTAGAGGAAATTAAAGACAATAAAGCCATCATTTTCGGAATTGCTCTTGGCCCTGGTTTAACCATGGAAACTTTTATTGCCATTAAATAAGTTGTATGCAAAAGAGTTATCAAAAAGAGTTGTTAGACGCCACTGATATTCCCTTTGAAGCCATACAACAAAATATGGTTGAGCTAAATTTCATCAATACTTGGTTGGGTGGTCATGCAATTTCAATAGAAGGGTTTAAACAACTAATAAAACAAAAAAAAGAAATTACCATTTGTGAAATTGGTTGTGGTGGTGGCGATAATTTAATAGCCATAAATAAGTGGTGTAAAAAAAACAACATCACACTCCATTGTATTGGGATCGATATCAATGAAAACTGCATTGCATTTGCTAAATCAAACACTACTTTACAAAATGCACATTGGATAAATTTGGATTATGCAATGGTGGAATTTGATAAAAACCCAGACATTATTTTCTCTAGTTTATTTTGTCATCACTTCAACAACGATTCACTTGTTAAGCAATTATCTTGGATGAAAGAAAATGCTACAATAGGTTTTTTCATCAACGATTTGCACAGACATAAATTGGCTTACTGGCTTATTAAATGGCTCACTAAGTTTTTCTCAAATTCGTATTTAGTAAAACACGATGCTCCATTAAGTGTTTCAAGAGGCTTTGTAATAAACGACTGGAAAACTATATTACAGCAAGCAAATATTACTCGTTTCTACATTAAATGGAAATGGGCTTTTCGACATTTAATAATTGTACAAAATGATTGATACACCAATATACGATATTGCCATTGTTGGTGGAGGTTTGGGTGGTTTAACCTTTGCTTTACAAGCTATACAACAAGGATATTCTGTTGCTTTGTTTGAAAAAGAAACTTATCCATTTCATAAAGTATGTGGCGAATATATTAGTTTAGAAAGTTGGGATTTTTTAACCTCACTTGGTGTTCCATTAGATTCTTTTCAATTGCCTATCATTAAACATCTTTCAATTACCGATGTGTTGGGCAATAATTATTCTTTCAATTTACCCTTAGGTGGGTTTGGTATCAGCCGTTTTTTTTTAGACAATTATTTGTATCAATTATGTATTCAAAAAGGGGTTGACGTATATCAACAAACCAAAGTAAATGATGTAACTTTTAGCAATGATGTGTTTACTATTTCTACTCAACACAAAACAATTCAAAGTAAAATTGCCATTGGTAGTTTTGGTAAACG